>JBLRWT010000558.1:0-2080 GCA_047921095.1 Wenzhouxiangella sp.
AATGTGTTGTCGAAAATGGGCGTGCGGGATCGTACCCGGGCCGTCCTGAAGGCCTTCGAAGCAGGTGTTCTCTAGCGCTTGAGCCTGGTGCCAGTCTGGCTCTCGGAAGCCGGCGCAATCGGGCACGGACTCAGTCAGTTACAATCCTCAACTCTTCACTAACGATTTCGAAGGATCGATATGCGCAATATTTTCTTGTTGCTGGGCCTGGCGTCCGTGCTGGCGCTGGCCGGGTGCCAGCCCGCCGACGAAGGCGGCTCGGCTGTCGTTGAACGTCCTGCCGTGGATGCGAGTGGTTTGCCGGAGGTTCCGGCCGGCGGCATTGATGCCGAGCGCTACGCCGCCCACCTGGCCACGCTGGCCTCGGACGAGTTCGAGGGTCGCGCACCGGGCACGCGGGGCGAGCGGCTGACATTGAACTACCTGGTTCAGGAATTTTCGGAACTGGGTCTGGCGCCGGGCCACGGCGACAGCTACCTGCAGCCGGTGCCGATGGTCGAGATGACCAATGAAGCCCGCACCGAACTGGCCATCGAGGGCCAGGGCGAATCCTACGCTTTGACCTATCCGGAACAGATGATCATAGGCTCCCGACGCCTGGGCAACACGCCCCACGGCATCGAAGACTCCGAACTGGTGTTCGTCGGCTATGGCATCGTGGCGCCCGAATATGACTGGAATGACTATGCGGGCCTGGATGTCGCCGGCAAGACGGTCGTCATGCTGGTCAACGACCCGGGCTACGCCACCGGCGATGCCGAACTTTTCAACGGCAATGCCATGACCTATTACGGTCGCTGGACCTACAAGTACGAAGAAGCCGCCCGCCAGGGTGCCGCCGCCGCCCTGATCATTCATGAGACCGAGCCGGCCTCCTACGGCTGGGATGTGGTGATCAACTCCTGGTCTGGCGCCCAGTTCGAACTGGGCGAGGCGGGCAATGATCCGGTCATGGCCCTGGAAGGATGGATTACCGTGGATGCCGCGCGTGACCTCTTTGCCCGTGCCGACCTCGATTTCGACAGCGAGAAGGGGCGTGCCGAGTCCAATGCCTTCACCCCGGTCAGTCTCGGTGGACAAGCCACGGCCAGTGTCCGCAACAGCGTACGCGAAGGCATGTCATACAACGTGCTGGCCGCCATACCCGGCAGCACCCGACCGGATGAGGCCGTCGTCTACCTGGGCCACTGGGACCACCTGGGTCGCAACCTGGCGATTCCGGGCTCGGCCGGAATCTACAACGGCGCCATCGACAATGCTTCCGGCACCGCTGCGCTGCTGGAGATTGCGCGCCTGTACCAGGAAGGCGGTCAACCCGAACGCACGGTGCTGTTCCTGGCCGTCACCCTGGAAGAATATGGGCTGCTGGGTTCACGTTATTACGTCAACAATCCAGTGTTTCCGCCGGGCCAGACGGCCGCTGCCATCAACATGGATGCCATGACCCTGATCGGTCCGACCGATGACGTCGTGGTCGTAGGCTACGGTTCTTCCGACCTGGAGGAGATTCTGGCCCGCGCCGTGTCCGTTCAGGAACGTGAAGTTGTCCGCGAGCCGACGCCGGAAGCCGGGTTCTTCTACCGCTCGGATCACTTCAATTTCGCCCGTGCCGGCATTCCGGCCCTGTATGCCAAGGGTGGTGTGGTTCACAGCGAAAAAGGCCGGGAGTACGGGCTGGCGCAAGCACAGGACTACCGCGACAACCGGTATCACAAGCCAGCCGACGAATTCAATCCCGACTGGGATCTGCGCGGCGTCGCCCAGGACCTGGAACTGCTCTACATGGTAGGCCGTGAAGTGGCCGACAGCGACCACTGGCCAAACTGGTACCCCGGCAACGAATTCCGCGCCATCCGCGACGCCGACCGGAAGTAGAGTTCTGGGCGCACGACTACTCAGGCCCGGCCCTAAAAAAGAAACAGCGCATCGCGCAGAGGCGCAGGGACGCAGGGAAATAGAAAAGCACTTCTTGTTTTTCTCTGCGCCTCCGCGTCTCTGCGCGAGCTTCGCCTTTCGCCTTTCGCCTTGAGCCTTGAGCCTTGAGCCTTGAGCCTTGAGCCTTGAGCCTTGAGCCTTGAGC
>JBLRWT010000559.1:0-2081 GCA_047921095.1 Wenzhouxiangella sp.
CTCGGCAATCAAACGGGCGATGTAGAGGCCGAGGCCGAGATGGACTTGCTCGGACTTGTCCTTGCGTTTGGACACCATGGAATCGAACAGGCTGTTGCTGGCGCCGTCCGGCAGTGGCGGGCCTTCGTTGTCGATATCGACCACCAGTCGATCATTACTTTCTGACAGCCGAATATCGATCCGACCTCGTTCGGGACTGAAGTCGACGGCGTTGTCGAGCAGCTTGTCGAGCAGTTGGGCGAACAGGTCGGCTGAACCTGTGACCAGTGCACCTGGCCTGACGCTTGTTCTAAGGTTGAATCGGCGTTGCGGGCAGGCCTGGCGACGCGCCTCGACATAATTTTCAAGCAGGGCGGCCAGATCGAACGACTCGCGTGTTTCGCGCTGAATGCTTTCCTCAATTCGCCCAGCCTGGCTCATCGCCTGGAATATTCGGTTCAGCCGGGCGCTGCCTTCGCTGGCGCGTTGGCAGTAGCGGGCGATGTCGTCGGGATCACGCGCGTGCTCGAGATTGTCCAGGGATGAGCGAATAAGAGCCAGGGGAGTTCGCAACTCATGCGCCAGCTTGTCGGCCAGGGTGCGCAGGTAGGTCTGATGTTCGTGCAGTCGGTCGAGCAACAGCGAGACGCTGCGCCCCAGATCACCGAGCTCGTCCGGCGCGCGTGCAGGTGCGAGGGTCTGTCGCACGCGGCCATCCGGTCCCACGGCCTGTTCGGCGCTGTTGCGCAGGCGACGGATCCGTTCTGACAGGATTGTTGCGAAGCCGAGCAGCACCACCGCCACCAGGATCAACGTTGTGAGGCTGACTCCGAACAGTCGCAATACCGCGCGATTGGACTTGACCAGCAGTTCATCGGCGTCGCGGCCGAGGATTACCGAACCGACTAAATCATTGTCAACGATCACTGGCACGCTGACGGCGAGCAGGATGCCAGGGTCATCACTGCGCGTGGTCCAGCGCACCATCGGTTCGGCGGCGCCGATCTCGCGCCCGGCCAGGCGCGTGGTTTCGCTGCTTCTTTCCTGGCCGGCGGGCAGACGACCGCTGAGCAGGCGCTCGAACATCATTGTGCCAAGCCAGGACGGCTGGTCCTGGGCGCTCAGCGGCGGATACTGATCGGGAAGACGAGGGTTGCCATAGCCCAGTACCCATCCGTCGGCATCAACGGCCCAGCTCTGTGCGCCGGCAGGTGCCAGGCGCTGCAGTTGCTGACCAAGTTCAGCGTGGCGGCCAACCAGTCTTCGAAGCTGGTTTCCGGTGCCGACGCTACGCGCGATTTCGCCCGGACGGTCGGCATCGTGAACGTTGAAGCCGATGACGGTCGGTCGGCGTTCATCGGGTATCTGCAACTCCAGGGTCCAGCCATCCCGGCGCGGTTGCCAGTAACCCTGAATTCGGGGCCAGCCGGCCGGGTTGTTGCCCCGGGTCTCGACCCAGCCAGGTGCCAGTGGTGCCAGGGTCAACTCGGTCGCCAGGCCATCGGCACGCTGCAAAGTCAACTGAAGATGGTCGCCAAGCTTGCCGCCCGGCTCGCTGAAAACCTGGTGACGGCTATGAACCTCGATCAGCAGATAGAGGCCGGAGGCATGGCTGGCGCTGGCGATGCGCGCCCGCAGGAACTCGTCGTTCGAGATCATCGTATCGGCATCATCCAGCCAGGGCCCCCAGTCGTCGGCATGGCCATCAAGGAAAGGCGGCTGTTCGCTCTCATGACGATAAAGCACCGGACCGGCTGCATCGCCCCAGGCCGATGGGTGTTCGGTCGCCAGGGTCAGGGCCATGGACCGGGCCGAATCGAGCAGGCCCTGGGCATGGCTGTCGCGCAGGGTTTGCTCGATCTGACGGGCAAACTGCCAGGCGCCGATCGGCAACGCGATCACCAGCAGGGTGATCAGCAACAGCTGGGTGCGCAGGTTCAGACGCACGGTTCAGGCTCGCCAGCGATAGCCGGCGCCGTGGACGGTGCTGAGCGCGTCAAAGCCGGGGTCAAGGGCCTGGAACTTGCGCCGGATGCGCTTGATATGCGAGGTCACCGTGGTGTCATCAACGACCAGGTTGGCCGCTTCCATCAGCTGACTGC
>JBLRWT010000560.1:0-2044 GCA_047921095.1 Wenzhouxiangella sp.
GCCTCGCGGTGGACCATAAGCCAGCGCGGTGGATTATCGGGATCGATCTGCTCGCCGACCAGGAGATCCGGGTGCTTGTCAAGCAATGTCTGAAGCAAATCCTCGGACTCATAGCGGCGATGCGGAATTTTCTCCAACTGCCCTTCCCTGCGCAGCAGAAAAATCGTGTCCTGGTCGATCATTGATCATCCTCCTCCACGGCCCGCTCATCGTTGCCAACCTTACACCAGGGCTGGTTTATGCAATCAGCCTTCTTGCCCGCTCCGCAATTTCCTGCCGCCAGTGCAACTTTGCCAGCCAGTCGTCCGGAAGACCTGAGTATCCGTAATACGCCCCGGCAATCTGGCCATAGATCGCGCCGGTGGTGTCGGCATCGTCTCCGAGGTTGACGGCTGCCAGTGCGCCGCTGCGGAAGTCGTCGGTGTGGTGGAAGGCCCATAGTGCGGCTTCCAGGCTCTTGACCACGTAACCGCTGCCCTGGATCTCCGGCGGGTTCTTGCGCCGGAAGCTGCCTTCGGCGATTTCGCGGATTTCGGGGGCCAGCGAAAAGCGTTGCCAGATGCCCGGCTGCGGCTCGTGGATCTCGCCGACAAGCCGTTGTTTCCCGACACCGTCAAGCGCGCCGTGGAGCAAGGCCGCGAAGTACTGGCAGGCGCTGATGCAGGTCGCGGCGCCATGGGTGGTACGCGACGAGTCGCCGGCCCACCGGAGGGTCTTTTCTGGATCCGGCCAGGCGGCCAGGGCTACCGGGGCGAGCCGCATCAGCGAGCCGTTGCCGGCCGAATTCGGGTCTGTGGAGCCGGCGAACGGCTCGCCGGTGCGCTCGAAGCGCCTCAGGGCGCCGGCGACCGTATTGCCGATGTCGAAGCACGTTCCGGTAGCGCTGTTGTCGCCGTTTCTCCACCAGCCGACATACCTGCGAATCTGGTCTTCAGCGTCGAAACCGCCCTGCCCGATCAGACTGTCGGCCAGGCACAGCGCCATCGAAGTGTCGTCGGTCCACTTGCCGGCCTCGAGACCGAACGGCCCGCCGCCGACGAGGTCGTCGATCGGCTCGAACGTGCCCGGCGGGCGAAATTCCAGCGCGGTGCCCAGTGCATCGCCCAGCGCCAGGCCCAGCAACGCGCCAATGGCCCGATCCTCGACGACCGGGTCGAAACCGGCGGACGAATCGTCTCCGGGTGTTCGCGACATCGCGTTCATGGATGTCATTGTCGCCGATGCGGCGCCGGCAAGCGTGCCGATTCGTGGCGGACATTCACCCCACTTGACACAACGCCTCGACTCAGGCATTCTGTATTCTAGATTCTAGAATACAGAATATCGTGCAGCTCAAACCGCAAGATCTGATGGTGATGTTGAAGCTGGTTGCAATGGCTGACCGGTCGTGGACCTATGCCAGCCTGGCCGAGCAGCTGGGGATGAGCGTCTCGCAGCTGCATTCCGCGGTTCAGCGTGCGCTCGCTGCCGGGCTTGCGGTGCTCCGTAATGAATCCATCGTGCCAAACCGCCCGGCTTTGCGGGAGTTCATCCTGCACGGACTGAAATATGTGTTCGTACCCGAACGGGGCGAGTTGACCCGGGGCATGCCGACGGCGCACGCCGCGCCACCACTAGCCGCCCATTTCCCAGATTCGGGCGAGCCGCCGCCGGTCTGGCCCGACCCAGAAGGCAGTGTCCGGGGGATGGCCTTTTCGCCGCTCTACAAACTGGCACCCCGCGCCGCTCGCGCGGACCCGGCGCTGTATGAGTTGCTGGTGCTGGTCGATGCAATCCGGGGTGGCCGGGCACGAGAGCGCGCAATGGCGGCAACCATGCTGGAATCACGACTCAAGCCCCATGAACCGTCGATTTGATCCCAGCCCCTGTCAATGGATGCCCGATGCGTCGGTTGCATCCGAATCGTGCTGGCGTTAGGCTGGGTCCATGAACGGATTCAGAAGCTTTCTGTATTGGCTGGGCAGGCTGCTGGGCGATATCAACGCTGTCGGCAAAGGCCGTGTGGGCCGGCGCATCGGGCGGCGAGCGACGGGCAAGCTGACCG
>JBLRWT010000561.1:0-2039 GCA_047921095.1 Wenzhouxiangella sp.
CTGAAATCAGCTCAGCTCAACGCCGACGGCGGTGAACAGTTGCTGATTGTCGGGTCATCCTCCCAGGGAACCGTAGCCTTTGACGCTCTCAGCGGAAGCACGCTTTGGCAGATTGAGAACAGCGGACAGTTCGGGCTGCATGCGCATGATATCGATGGCAATGGCCGTGACGAAATCCTGCTGATACGAAGGAAGGAGTTCTCTGACTACGTCATCGAGTGGCGAGACGCCAGCGGTGCAATTCTGGAAGCAGGTTCGCTGGCAAATTCGTTCAGGCATGCGGTAGTTTTCGATTTACTTGGCACAGGTGAACCGCAAATCTTGCTTCGGGAAGTTGGTGCGAGGGGGAACGCGCTGCTGTCTTTGGATTTACAGACCCTTCATGATCTGCCCAGGCCTGAAACAACGAATTTTTCCAGATTCAGCCTGGGCCAGGTTGGGCCCGGGCAGCCAACGCTTGACCTTGTGCCGGGAATGAACCCGTTTCCGGCACATGGTTATTTGCCTCGGCTGCGTTCAATAGATGGGGGAACCGGCGCCTTGCGCTGGACCACCGATCTTGATCCTTCACTGAACAGGGAAGTGCGCGACATCACGGGCCTGGACGCCGGTGACCCGGCCTGGCAGTTCGGAAGCATCTATGTTCTCTCCCAGCCCCTCAATCACGCTGCGCCCGCGATAGTGACCGAAGTCGACGCCAATTCGGGTATCGTTTTGCGTAGCAGGGAGCAGGATCTTGGAGGCAGTCCTTACCGCATTCTCGCCATTGACCAGGGAGGTGACCCTCGCTTGCTGTTGGTCAGCCACGGTCCGGAAGGTACCCATTATCACCTGATGAATCCGCAGTATTTGCAGGTTGAATGGAGCAGCCCGGCTTTGCCCTTGGGATTTAGCGGCGGTAACTATCTGCTGGACCTCGCCGATGATTCACATCTGCTGATTACCACTCCAATGGCTCAGTTTACGGGAACGCGCCTGGTCGATCTGGCTACAGGCGATATCCTGTTCAACCCGGGCCAGGGGATTGTTGCTTCCGCTCTGGTTCATGACAGTAATGGGGTATTGCTGGTTGCTGCACACCATGGTAACCAGGTGTTGCGCTTGCACGACCCAGGCAGCAGCGAAATCGTGCTCGAGTCAGCGCTGGGACTGGACTTGACGGCCCTGACTCAGGTTGGCCCGACGCTGCTCCTGCTGGCCGAGACCGACAGAATCCACCTTTTCGACCTCGATGCAGAGCAGATTGTCTGCAGTTCTGATTTCATCGGCGTAGGCAACGGGCGTGCTCGAGGGTTCGTGCCTGATCCGGCCCGATCTGATCGGTGGTTGATCGGCAACTATAGCGGCATTTACTCTGTCACAGTGACCTCAGAAGCCCGGTTGTACCATGACCGCTTCGAAACGTCCGAGGCGGATTCGTCGTTGTGTCAGTGGCAGTAGCAGTAGGATGGGAGATTGGGAGATGAATTGGTCAGTACTTCGCAAGGTTCAGCTGGTCGTCGTGGGATTGCTTCTGGCAGGTGGCGCTCTGGCTTCGGAGCCTGATGGTCTGTATACCCCCTGGCTTGACCAGACAGTGGCCGGTGACGTGGTTTACTTCGCCATGGTCCATCCGCCCCGCGTCGATCGCTTCAATATGGTCCAGCAAGCATGGTTGGAGCCAATCCCGACCATCAGTCCTGCCCAGGCCATTGCGGCCGACGGCCAGTTTATCGTCACAGTCGAAGGAAACCAGGTTCGCCGTTATCCGCTGAATAATGAAAGCAGTGTGCTGTTGGCAGAGTTTGAGCCGCCCCGGGAAGTGTTGCTTCGTGATGGCGTGGTGATTGTTCATCATGGTGATTGGTATAGCCGGGCGTTGACCTCGATCAATTTGTATACGGGCATGTCGATTGACAGTTTGGTGATGGGCTTGAGTACGCCGCAGGGTATCGCCATGCCTCGTGATCTGCGGCGGCTGTACGGTTTGACGGCCGGATCCTTTCCCGGCCGTCTGGTGCGGATCGAATTCGCGGCTGATGGCCAGTTCGGGAGCACTC
>JBLRWT010000562.1:0-2031 GCA_047921095.1 Wenzhouxiangella sp.
GCCACGCGCCCGTCGATTCATGATCTGACGGCAATCCCATGTGATCCGTGTCACATGATAGTCGAGATCAGGGGCGGGGCCAAGTCAAAACATTTGATAACCATGGACATTCAACGAATGATCCGGCCGTACCTTGGGCCGGGTCAGGTCAAGAAAATTGCACCGGTCACGCGCATGCAGATCGAATGGGCAGGCCCGGCCCGCCGGCACCAGCGCGATCGCCAGTCCGGCCGATCAGCGCAGGAATTCACGTAATTGTTCGGCCCGGGTCTGGATCAGCGCGACGCCGTTGAGGTGGCCCATGGGCCCTTCGATGTCGTCGAGTTGCGTGTCGTTGCCATGCTCGGCCAGCGCCCGGTGGGCCTCGCGCGCGAGTTCCGGGCGCAGCAACAGGTCATTTGCCGAAGGCAGGAACAGCGTGCGCGCCCTGACGCGCGCCAGCGCGTCGGCAAAGTCGCCGTCGTGGCCGGCGACGAACAGCTGGTTGGCGCGCACCAGGTAAAGAACATGGTTGGCGTCGCTGATTTCGGCCCGCCCGCGGGCGCGCTCGCGCAGCCAGTCGTTGACCGCGAAACCTTCGTCCATCGATTCCAGCCCGGCCCGGTCCAGCCTGCGTCGCGAGCCGAATTGCATTTCGAAAAAATCCGGATGCAATGCATTCAGCGTCAGCAACATCATTGATGTGGTCAGCCCGGCCAACGGCGGCTGATGTTCGTAGTAATCACCGCCGCGCCAGTTCGGGTCCAGCCGGATCGGCTCGGCCCAGGATTCCAGCAGCGCGATCTCCCAGGCGCGCGTGCGCGCCCCGCCGATGACCGAAACCATGCGTTCGACCCGCTCCGGGTAGGCCACCGCCCATTCCAGCGCCTGGAACGAGCCCATGGAAGCGCCGATGACCGCATGCAGCTTCGCTATGCCCAGCGATTCGAGCAGCAGGCGCTGGACCTCGACGAAGTCGCGGATGGTCACGACCGGAAAGCCCATGCCGTAAGGCTTGCCGGTGCGCGGGTCGATGCTGGCAGGCCCGGTGGTAATGACGTTCGGATCGTGCACGTTGGCGTTGACCAGCGTGTCGACGCTGATGACGAAGAAGCGATCCGTATCGACCGGCTTGCCGGGCCCGATGATCGAATCCCAGTAGCCGGGCTCGGGGTCATCCTCGCTATAACGGCCGGCGGCATGCGAAGTGCCGGAGAAGAAGTGCGTGATCAGGATGACGTTGCCGCGATCTTCATCGAGCGTTCCATAGCTCTCCCAGCCGACACGCACCTCGGGAATGACCTGGCCGCCAAAGGTCTCGAAGCTGGTGGTCGTGAATACCTGCTTTTCAACCAGCAGGTCACCGGCGCAGACGGCCGAGGGGATCAGGACCAGAAAAGCCAGAAGCAGGAGTGTGGGAGAGTTTCGGAGCATGGAGTGGCCTTTTTTCAAACGAGGTTCGATTTGAGCAGAAAGACCATCCCGGGAGAAGTGTCCTTTCGGCCAATCCGGTTCCGGGCGGGCTGCGCGGCGCAGAGATTGTGAGCCATGGCGCATAATTGGTGCTCGATTCTGCAGTAATTCCGTTGCTATACTCGTCTAGCTGGACTGTCTGGTCCTCGTGACTGACTCTTCCGCGATGTCGTGGATATTTTCAGCCGCCAATAAAGTTCTTTACAACGACCAAGCCAAGGAGAGGGAAAATGCAGGGACTGAAGCAATTGCTGATCGATCTGGGCAGGGACGGGGATATCAAGGATCAATACGCCCGGGATCCGAGTGCGATCATGGATCGCTACGGTTGCACCGCCGAAGAGAAAAAGGCGATGCTCGACAAGGATGTGGAGACGCTCAAGCAGCTCAGCGGACTGAGCAACCTCAAGTCCAATTCCCGCATTCACGCTTACGATTCCGAATAAGTCCGGCGGCAAGCGGTTCTTTAGAAATGCGCGGCGGGCTTCCCATGCTGGTTCTTGCCTGTCTGATGGCTGCAGGCAAGGGCGTGCACGGCATGGATCCCGAGACCTTCGGCCAGAAGCTGGCAACAGCGGC
>JBLRWT010000563.1:0-2030 GCA_047921095.1 Wenzhouxiangella sp.
CGATGATGCCCTGACCTGGCTCGACCGGTACGGCGATGCATGGAGCTTCCACATGGTGGATTTCGAAGGTCGTGCCGCCATCGATCTCGGCGTCTACGGCGCGCCAGAGACTTTCCTGATCGACCATGAGGGCATCATTCGTCACAAGCATATCGGGCCGATCGATGCCAACAGTTTCGAAGACTTGATGCGCAGGATCATGGTCCTGCGCTCGGAGGCAGACGCATGATTGACAATCTCGGGGTTCAGAGTTCAGGTCCCGGCTCGGGGGCCGGGATGACATTTTTCAGGGTTCAGGCGGGATTCTGGCTGGTTTTGCTGATGCTTGTGCCTGGCCTGCTGCTGGCCTCGGCGATCGAGCCGTTGCCTTTTGCCAACGAGCTGGAAGAGCGTCGTTTTCGTCACCTGGCCGAGGAGTTGCGCTGCACCGTGTGCCAGAACCAGTCACTGGCTGATTCCGATGCGCCCCTGGCGCGTGACCTGCGCCGCGAACTGTTCACCCTGATTCGAGACGGTCAGTCGGACATGGAAATCCGCCAGTTCATGGTCTCGCGCTACGGTGACTTCGTACTTTACCGGCCGCCGGTGGCCGCCCACACCATCCTGCTCTGGGCCGGACCGATTGTGTTGCTTCTTGGCAGCCTGATCGGCGTCGGCCTGGTCATCAGACGGAGAAGCCAAGCCCTGTGACCACTTTCATTGTCGCCGCCGCGCTGGCGGCACTCCTGGCGCTCGCCTTCGTGCTGGTGCCCCTGTTTCAGACCGACCCCCAGGTGCGCAACCTGAAGCGCCGACTTCGCGCTCTGGCTGAGCTGGCCGAAGATATGGAACCATCCGACTATCGGCAACGCAGGGAGCGCCTTGACGCCGACCTGGCAAAGGTCGGAGGCCATTCAAGCAATTCCGGACTGATCATCGGGCTGGCCCTGGCCCTGCCTCTGGCGACCTGGCTGCTGTATCAATCCATCGGCGAGCCCGACGGCATCGTTCGCGGCGAGACCGAGATCGAACAGATCCGCGATGGCCTCAGCCTCATCGCCCGCGACCTGGAGCGCAACCCGGACAACACCGACAACTGGATCCGCCTGGGTATGGCCTACAAGGACCTGCGCGAGTACTCGTCGGCCGAACATGCCTACCGCCGCGCCCTGTACCTGGACACCGACAACACATTTGTCCAGGTGGAACTGGCCGAAACCCTGCTGTTCGCATCCGACAGCCCGCGCTTGCCCGAAGCATCGCGTGAACTGCTGGCTGAGGCCGTGGATGCCGATCCCGAAAACCAGAAGGGACTATGGCTGCTTGGCATCGGGGCCTTCCAGAATGGCGAGTACGAACAGGCCCTGGCCTGGTGGCGACAGCTCGACGATCTGCTTCCCCCAGGCTCTGTTCAGGCGTCCGTGCGCGAGCAGATGGCCCGCGCCCGCGCCCGGCTTTCACAAGCGCCGGAGACCACACCCGGCCTCCCGTCCGGACACCCACCGGTTGTCGGCAGTGTTATTGACGATACTTCAGGAGTCGGGCCTGGTGCAGCAGACAACGGAGACCAGCCCACATTCCGCGTCGAACTCAGCCTGTCCTCCACGCTGACCGATGCCCTGAGTGGCGAGGAGACGGTCTTCCTCATTGCCCGCGCTGCTGACGGCCCCTCGGCCCCGCTGGCCGTGCTGCGGTTGACTACTGCCGATCTGCCAGCGACGCTGTTCCTGAGTGACAGCGACGCCATGGTCGACGGCCTGAGCCTGTTCAATTTTCCCGAGATCACACTGACCGCCAGGGTCTCATTCAGCGGCACGGCCGAACCGCAGCCGGGCGACCTGGAAGGCCGCACCGGGCCGGTTTCGATTGCTGAAATGACCTATGCGGAGTTGGTGATCTCCGACCGGCGCGAGGAGTAAATCTTCTGTAACGCCCGTGAATTGTTACAATTGCCGGACAGCCCCGTGATGGCACAATGACAATTCAATGAATTCCACCGGCTACATTTCCCGAATCTTCGGCGCCTCACCGGTCAGGCCGCTGCAAAAGCA
>JBLRWT010000564.1:0-2027 GCA_047921095.1 Wenzhouxiangella sp.
CGGTTCAACTGGGACGAGTACCGTCGCACGGTCAAGATCTTTACCCGCATGCTCGACAACGTGGTCGAAATCAATGGCCTGCCGCTTGAACAGCAGCGGCGCGAGATCAAGCAGAAGCGTCGCCACGGCATGGGCTTTCTGGGTCTTGGCTCGACTTTGACCATGTTGCGCATGGAATACGGCCAGCCTGATTCGCTGGTCTTCACCGAAAAGGCGGCGCAGGAAATGGCGGTTGCCGGCTGGGAGACTGGTCTGGAACTGGCCGAGGAGAAAGGGCCGGCGCCGATCATGCTGGAGGAATTCGCGGTGACGCCGCACATGCTTCGTCTGCGTCCGGAAATGAAGCGCGATGGCTACAAGCCGGGCGACCGGGTGCCGGGCCGTGTTCTGCACGCGCGCTACAGCCGTTACATGCAAAAGGTCGCCGAGGTGGCGCCGGAACTGGTCGAGAAGCTGGCCGAGCAGGGCGCACGCTTTTCGCACCACACTTCGATCGCGCCGACCGGCACCATTTCCCTGTCGCTGGCCAACAATGCGTCCAACGGCATCGAACCGAGCTTTGCCCACCACTACAACCGCAACGTGATCCGGGAAGGCCGCAAGAGCAAGGAAAAGGTCAGCGTTTATTCCTACGAGTTGCTGGCCTACCGCACCCTGGTCAATCCGGGCGCGATGCCGGGCAGCGAAGAAGAGTCGGAGCAGTTGCCTGACTACTTCATCACTGCCGAGAGCGTGTCTCCCAAGGCGCATGTGGCGATTCAGGCCGCGGCCCAGAAATGGATCGATTCGTCGATTTCCAAGACCGCCAACGTGCCGACCGACTACCCCTATGAAGACTTCAAGGACATCTACATGTTCGCCTGGGAACAGGGCCTGAAGGGCTGCACGACGTTCCGCTTCAATCCGCAGGCGTTCCAGGGGGTGCTGGTCACCGAAAAAGACCTGGAGTCCACGACCTATGCCTTTGAGCTTGAAGACGGCACCACCGTGGAGCTCAAGGGGAATGAAGCGGTCGAATACGACGGCGAGACCCATACCGCAGCCAATCTGTTTGATGCCCTCAAGGAGGGCTACTACGGGAAGTTCTGACCATGACTGTTCGAATTGACAAGAAAATCGTTGGTTACCAGGTGCGGGACAAGAAGCCCGCTGAGAAGTCGAGTCCCAAAAAGGCCGAGATCATCCGCATGCACGAGAAGCTCGAGCGACCGGAGGGCATGGAGTGCCTCGAGGGCTCGACCTACAAGATTCGCACGCCGCTCGATGATCACGCCCTCTATGTCACGATCAACGACATCATCCTCAATGCCGGCACCGAGCATGAGCAGCGTCGGCCCTTCGAGATCTTCATCAACTCGAAGAACATGGATCACTTTCAATGGATCGTGGCCCTGACCCGGGTCATGTCGGCCGTGTTCAGAAAGGGTGGCGACGTGACCTTCCTTTCCGAGGAACTGCAGGCGGTTTTCGACCCCAAGGGTGGCTATTTCAAGCCGGGCGGCCGGTTCGTGCCCTCCATCGTGGCCGACATCGGCGCGGTGATCGAGCACCATTTCCGCCGCATCGGCATGCTCGAGCCTGAAGAGCTCAGCGAGCAGCAGCAACTGATGCTCAAGCGCAAACGGGCCGAAGTCGAGGCGCGGGATCTGAAAGAGGCTGAAAAAAAAAGCCTGACTGACACCGGCAGGAGCAATCAGCCGACTGCGAGCCTGAAAGAAAGCCCGGAAGAGTCGACCTATCCAGCATCGGCGTCCTTGTGCTATAAGTGTCACACCAAGGCGATGGTATTGCTCGATGGTTGTCAGACCTGTCTGGCCTGCGGCTATTCCAAGTGCGGATAGGCAAAAGCGCATAGACAAGTGAAGATTGACCCTTTGGCGGGGTGGCAACTATTTGACCAAATCGGGGCAAGGCGGTGAGCCTTGACCTGCATCAATTCCATCAACGGAGAGACAGGCCAGACTGAAAGATCAATCGATCAGGGAAAGGCGTGATGGCGTTCAAGCGGATCCTGCTACCACTCGACG
>JBLRWT010000565.1:0-2025 GCA_047921095.1 Wenzhouxiangella sp.
GCAGCGGTGTCAGCGCCGAATGCCGCGACTGTCATGTGCCCAAGCCGTTCTTTCCCAAGATGGGGGCCAAGATCAAGGCAACTCTGGTCGAGGTCCCCGGTCACCTGACCGGGAAGATCTCGACCGAGGAAAAATTCCTGGAGCACAAGCTGGAGCTGGCCGAAAAGGTATGGGCACGCATGAAAGCGAACGATTCACGCGAGTGCCGCAACTGTCACAGCTATGAGGTCATGTCGGCCGAACTTCAGAACCGTACCGCGCAGCGCAGGCACTCTGAAGAATATCGGGAAGCGACCGGCAGCACCTGTATCGATTGTCACAAGGGCATTGTGCACTCGCTGCCAGCGGACATGTAGAGAACAGCCTGTAGTTTTTCCACCGGAGGCCGATTGTGGTTAGGAGAACCGTCATGAAGTCAGCAAGATCTGTCAAGCATCATCGAATCGCGCAATGGGTAATGACCGCCTTCGCGCTCTTCGCGCTCTCACTCCCGCAAGCCTGGGGCTCGGTGGAAGAAAATCAGAAGCTGCTCGAGTTTCTGGACGGCTTTCCGGCCGAGATGATCCCCGAGGCCGAAGAATCGGGCACCGGGTCGATTCAGGCAGCCGCTGGCGATGGGTTCGCCGGAGCGGCCGAAGCGTTCTCGATGGACGGGGTGCTGGTGCAGTTTCGCGAGCGCCCGGCCCCGGAGAAATTGTATCCGGTCATTACCGGCGCGTCTTTTTCAGATACCGTGACCGTTGAATTCGACGTCCTCGACCAGTTCGGACAGGGCGTACCTGGACTTCAGCAGGGGCAGAACGTCGCATTCAGTTTCACCGTCAACAAGCTGATTCCCGGCAGCGGCGGCGAGACCGACAACTGGACCACTTATGTCCGCGGTGCCGATGAAGGCGTTGCCGATGCCCAGGGAACAACCTATAGCAGCGGCGCACTATCCGATCTTGGCGGCGGCAGTTACAGCTTTACCTTTGCCGATTCGCTGGAAAGCATTTCCGACATCGCATTCGAACCAGAACTGACCCACCGCGTGGGCATGGAAATCCGCAATGCGGTTATCAGCGGTCAATCCGTACCAGGTGCCGACACGGCGTTCGACATCCAGCCCTCGACCGGTGCGACGACCGGAATCCGGCAGCGTGAAATCATCGTCCAGGAGGATTGCGCGGCCTGCCACGGCAGCGAGGAATTCGCGTTCCACGGTGGCGCGCGCCAGGATGTTCGACAGTGCGTATCGTGCCACCAGCCCGGCTCGTTCGATGTCGGCAGTGGCAACACGATTGATTTCCGGGTCATGATCCACAAGATCCACACCGGCGCGAATCTGACCCAGCCCTTTGAAATCTGCGGGCGGGGTTGTGAGGCCTTCGGTCAGCCGCCGTCCGACTTCAGCGAAGTTCATTTTCCGCAAAGCACCCAGAATTGCGTGGCCTGCCACGATCCGGCCAATCCGGCAACACCACAGGCGATCAATGTCGCCAATGCGCCGACTGCCGCGACCTGCGCGTCCTGCCACGATGGTCTTTCCTTCGACGAAACCGGCCTGACCAACGAGCGTCGCGGCCACCCGGGTCTGGCGCAGCCGAACTCCACGTGTGCGGCCTGCCACAGCGACAATGGTCTGATGACCAACTCGATCGAAGCGCACTTCGGCTTCAATCTGGCGCAGGAGCTGTCCAGGCAGTTCCGCTTCAATATCCTGGACGTGATGAATACCGGGGAAGGGGATTCGCCGTCGGTGTTGTTCTCGATCACCGATCCGACCAATGACGACCAGCCATACGATCTGGCCAATGACGCTCCGTTCACTGGATCGGCGACCAGCATCGCCATGGTGTTTGCATGGCCCAACGAGGATTTCAGCAACATCGCCAATATCGCCGGTACGGAAACCACCGGACGCCCGCCCGGCCAGCCGGTCAGCGTGACGCTGGTCGGCTCCGGTCCTGGCCTGCCGGGATTCGTGTTCGACAACGGCGATGGCACCTACACGGCGACGTTGACCTCCGGGATGGAGACCGGGAC
>JBLRWT010000566.1:0-2017 GCA_047921095.1 Wenzhouxiangella sp.
ATCGGACAGACCTTCCTCAATCACCAGCGACAGTTCAACTGCGATCGATTCGACCACAACCGACTCGTCGAACAGGCCGTAGGTGAAGGACTCGGCCGTCTGATCGGCGGTCTCGACGCTGACGGTCAGGTCATAGGTCGCATTGTCGAAGTTGACCCGGATCGGTGTCGGGAAGTCCTCGTTGTCGCCAACGGGGAAGCCGATTACACCACCCATGCCGTCACGGCCGAGGAAGAAGGCTTCACGCTGGTTGTCGATGTCGATTTCCGGGCGCATGCCCCAGCCGAAGTCGGTCCAGCTTTCAGTCTCCGGGTTGAACCACTGCAGTGCGTTGCCGTCATCGAGCTCGACTTGACCGATGCCATCGACATCGACCCAGAGCAGCACGTTCTCCGGCAGCTCATCACCAAGGTTGACCAGGGTGGCCGTGTAGTAGGCCCAGCCTTCGCCCTCATCCGGGCTCGGAATGGCCGGATCGACGCCGGTGTCGATATCGAAGCTCAGCGCGGTGACGGCCACATCGGCCATACCGCTGGCAAAAGTCTCGCTGCTGTCCACGCCCACCGCATAGGCCGAAGCCTCGTAGTTACCCGGCTCGGTGAATTCAGCGCGGATGAAGGTCGTGCGATCGTAATCCGCATCAACCTCGAAGCCTTCGGCTGGTCCAAAGCGACTCGACAGGCTGCCGTTATCGGCGGCCAGGGTCAGTTCGGCCCAATCACCACAGGCCTCGCCCGAAGTTGCCGCCGGGTCGATGCAGTAATCGATGACCACATCGCCAGGCTCAATGCCGGCACGGGCAATCGCAAACTGCACTTCCACGTTCTCGTCGACTGCCGCGTCACCCAGGTTTTGCAGGCGAACGTCGTAGTGGCCAACCTCTACCAGGGGCAGCATTGCCGGACCGTCGATCGTCAAGTGCAGATCCGGGCCCTGGATCAGGCTGATCGCCTGGCTGGCCGTATCAAGCACACGGTAAGTGCCGGTCTCGCCCAGGGCGACGTCATTCGGGTCGATACCCGTCACGTCGTAACTGGTGATCACGATGTCATAGTCACCCAGCGGCGCATCGTCGGCCAGCAGGAACTCGATCGAGACAATCCCGTTGCCGGCATCACCCAGATCACCCGGCGCGGTCACGACCGATGCATCCGTACCACTGAGGCCACGGATGTGGGCCGGTACGAACTCGACCGACTCGAAAATGGCCTGATAGGTCGCAGCATCGATCTCGACACCGTCTTCAAAGAGCCGGAACACATTGAACACCTGCTCGATATCGCCGGCGTTGGCGGTGTAGTCGAACACCACCTGCTCACTACCAGTTTCCATGTCACCTTGCTGGTACACGGCTTCGAGGCCGGCCAGGTCGACGCTCAGCAGATCCTGGAACTTGGACTCGTTGGTCACGACCACTTCCAGTGTCTCGGCGCCAACGCGCAAGCCACCCTCATCAGGATGACCGACATACCACTCGACCAGCCACTCGCCGAAAGACGGCTCCCGCGGGATCCAGTTGCCATCATCGTCCCTGGTTGCCACCGGCATGTACGGGCCGATACCGTCTTCACGGAATGCGGACAATTCCCCTTCGAACCAGGGCCAGCGGACATGGGTCACGCTGTCATCCGGGCGATCGCCCCAGACCTGGAAAAAGCCCGAATTCACGTCGCCACCGACGCCAGGGTTCTGAGCGTTCAGATCCGCCAGTGCCTGGCCGGTGATGTAGCCATCGGCATCGAGCAGGAAGTTCAGGGTCAGCCTCGCTTCGCCATCGATCGCAGCGAAGCCCACATCAGTAATCTTTGTACTGCCGGCAGCAATACGCTCAGCCGGCATGGCCTGGATCTGGACCGAAGCATCCGTGACGACCACTTCCAGCGTCTCTACCGAGACCAGCACGCCACCGTTATCCGGGTCGCCGGCATACCAGCGGATTTCCCACTCGCCGAAAGATGGCGTCTGCGGAATCCAGTTGCCATCATCGTCCCTGGTTGCCACCGGCATATACGGGCCG
>JBLRWT010000567.1:0-2013 GCA_047921095.1 Wenzhouxiangella sp.
GCCTGAAACCCTACTGCAAACGACAGCACCAGGGCGATTACCGCCATTAGCTCACACGGACCACACGGACCACACGGACCAGGACAGGATCGGATTCGATTGCTGGCCGAATCCTTTGCTGTCTCGGTGTTTCCTACGCAGTAGCGCAGGCGAAAGCCTCAGCCGAGGCGCTGATGCCGCCCCTCTTGCAATATCAGGCGGGCTGATGAAAAACGAGCGGCAGGCCGATGGCCTCGGCCAGTCGAGCCTGCCTCTGGTCACCGGTGATGAACTGAGCGCAATTCAGGCATTCGGCTGCGGCGACGTGCAGAATATCCATGGATCGGGTGCCTAATCGAGCTGAATGATCTACTGCCAGTGACTCGGCACGGGAATAGACTTCCGCCAATGGCTCAATCGGGACATGCCACAAGCCAGCACGTATATCTTCAAGCAGGTCCTGGCGGGCCAGCGCGACGGCATCAACCGTCAGTTCATCACGGAAGATTTTCAACTGCCAGGCGTTGGCCAAGTCAAGCCGGTGCAAGCTGGTCAGAAAAGCGGGTGGCGAGAACCGGTCGCGCAGGGCCAGGGCGGCGGAGCTGTCGGCTTCCGGCAGGTACCATTTGGTCAGGATCCCGGTATCGACGTACAGCATCAGAACCGTTCCTGTCGATCCTCGTCGAGAATTCGGCTGGCCGGAATCCCCTCTTTTACATGCACCGCCAAACGCTTGAAGCGTGCTTCGGAATCAGGCCATTGCGTGGTGGCCGATTCTGGCTCTGGCGGGCCAAGTTGGGCAACGACCTTGCCACGGCGGGTAATCCGCACCTTCTCACCACGCTCGACTGCTTCGAGCACGTCTGCCAGATGATGCTGCACATGCCGTACGTTGAATTCCTTCATGTTATACATGGTGCCTTACATTGGCGGAATAATCAACTTCACCATGGTCTGAGTCTCCCGTTTTGGTCCCTTCGACGGCAGCCCTGCTGCGGCTGTTGACGGGGTCCATTTAATGCCTGTCCCGAATTGCCGCCCCCATGACTTATCGACGCAGCCACCTGGTCCTATCCTGACCAACCTACGTAAACCTGAACCCAGCCCGGGCCTTGAACCCTCTGTTATTCCTATCTTTTTGCCTCATATACTGTATAATAATACACATATAAACCGGAGCAAAATCATGGCCCTGGCGCAACTGTCCACACCCTCTCTGACCAACGAAGAACTTCTTGCCCTGGAAGACCAAATCACCGAGCTAGCCGCCCATATTCACGCTGCCAGTTACCGGCTGTTGACCCTGATTCGTCGCTTCGACGAGCAACAAGGCTGGGCCGGCCCTGGTCTTCGCTCTTGCGCCCATTGGTTGAACTGGAAGTGCGGTATCGGCCTCAACGCGGCGAGGGAGAAGGTACGGGTAGCTCATTCGCTGAATGAGCTTCCGAAGATCAGCGCCTCTTTCTCCTCGGGGCAGATCAGTTACTCCAAGGTTCGGGCCATGAGCCGCGTTGCTACGCCCGATAACGAGGAGTTTCTGTTGATGATCGCTACCCACGGCACTGCCCAACATGTAGAACGGGCCGTGCGTCAGTTCAAGCGCGTTCGGCGCGATGAAGCGCTGGCTGCGGAGAATGAACGACATGAGCGACGGCGATTGGTCTGGCGCCAGGATGAGGATGGATCCTGGTGCCTGTATGGCCGCTTTGCTCCCGAACAGGGCGAGCGCATCATGAAAGCCATCGAGACGGCAATGGACGAGATCGAAACCGAGCAGGAAAACGTTACCGCGGAAACGTCCAGCGAGCCGGATCTCGACCAACCCATGCCCTGTCGATTCGAGCAGCGCCGGGCCGACGCTCTGGAAAGAATGGCCGATCGCTTCTTTGCCGGCAGTCAAGGCAGCATCAACGGCGGCGATCGCTGCACCATCCACGTCCACACCGGCATCGATACCCTCCGACAGGATGGAACTGGCAGCGAATCCAGCCTGGCCGAAGGCGGAAACGTTTCAGCGGAAACGTCAAGAAGACT
>JBLRWT010000568.1:0-2010 GCA_047921095.1 Wenzhouxiangella sp.
CGGCTGGTGTATCGTTGTCGTAGCCGGGGACGGGGTCTTCGCCACCGGCGCACAAGGGGTGGCAGCGCAGCAAACGCTTGATTGTCAGCCAGCTTCCGCGCCACGGGCCGTAGATTTCCAGAGCCTGAAGCGCGTAGACTGAGCAGGTTGGCGTAAAACGGCAATGGCCCCCAATCCAGGGTGAGAGCACATAACGGTAGGTGCGGATCAGCGCGATCAGAAATGTTTGCATAGTCTTGTGTTCGGACCGTAAATAGGCTATATAATTGCCGGTTTTGCAACTAATGATGCAAGAGGCGGTGGAGTGCAATGCCCAGCAAACAGCAAGTAAAGCTTCCCAAAGGTTATCAGCCTTCCGAGGGCGAAACCTACATGTGTCCGGAGCATATCGAGTATTTCCGTCAAAAGCTCCTGAACTGGCGTAATGAACTGATCGAGGAATCGCAAGAGACGATCAACAATCTCCGTGGCGAAGTGCGCGATGTGGGCGATGAAGCCGAGCGCGCCAGCCGCGAAACGGAAAACAGCCTGGAGCTACGCACGCGCGATCGCTATCGCAAATTGCTGGGAAAGATTGATCAGGCCCTGTCGCGAGTGGATGACGGATCCTATGGATTCTGCGAGGAAACCGGCGAAGAGATTGGCCTGGCCCGTCTTGAAGCCCGCCCCATCGCAACATTATGCCTGGACGCCCAGGAACGCTGGGAGTTGAAGCAAAAGCAAATGCGCGACAGCCGTTAGCGGTCGTCGCGATTTCCAAGCGAATTTCTTGCATTTAACGTAAACTTTACGTCCCGACTGCGGTCGCAGTCGAGTGGCCCCGGATTGTGTGGCGCCCAGGTTTCGCTGTCCAAACCGGATAGGAATCATTGCAGTTTTTGAATTCACCTTCGCTATCGGCGAAAAGGAATAAAGAATGAAGGCTCGTTTGCTTGGTTCGTTAATGGTCGCTGGCCTCATGGCCGGTCCGGCTGTGGCGTCAGATTTTGATAATCGCTGGTACATCGCTCCCGGGGCGGGCTTCATGAACCTGGACGATGACCGCAATACCTCAGATCAGAGTGCCTATTATTCCCTGAGCCTCGGTCGCTTCCTGACCCGGGATTTCAGCCTTGACTTGCGCCATGATCGTTATCACGGCAACATCGACGGCGTTCCAGCAGGGCAGGATCGTTTCAAGCTGCGCAATCTCGGTCTTGTCGGGCGCTACCACTTTGCCGACTTCGAGTTCGCACGTCCTTATGTCCTGGCCGGTCTCGGTATCCAGGAACACGATAGTATTTTCGAGTCAGGTCGTGATATTTACGCTGCCCTGGGCCTCGGCCTCAGTCATTCGTTCACCGATCGCTTGAACCTGCGTCTCGAGGCAGAATGGCGGCGTGACAACGATCGTGACACATTCAATCGCTCCAGCGGATTCGATGACATCATTTACAGCGCGGCCTTGAAGTTCAAACTGGGTGCTGCCCGTCGCGCACCCCAGCCTGAACCCGCGCCACAGCCGGTCGCGCCCGCGCCGCGGCCGACGCCGCCGCCCGCACCGGCCCCCGCGCCTGAGCCTGAGCCAGAAGTGATTTTCGAACTCGACTCGACCGTCATGTTCGATCTTGATTCAGCCCGTCTGCGTTCCGGCGCCGCTGCCGAGCTCAATGAAGTGGTCGCATTGATGAACCTTCATCCTGAAATTCGCCGCATCGAAGTTGCCGGCCACACCTGCGACCTCGGCTCGGCGGAATACAACACGGGCCTGTCCCAGCGGCGTGCACAATCGGTCCGCGACTACCTGGTGGACAATGGCGTTGAAGCCAACCGCCTGGCTGTACGCGGTTATGGTGAAGACCGCCCGGCCGTGCCCAATACCTCGGAGTCCAACCGGCAGAAGAATCGCCGGGTGGAGATCGTTGTACTGGAACGGGCCAGCAACTGACCCAACTGGAAAGACGCTCAAGCTGATTCCAGCGTGATGAACAAGGGCCGGAGCTTTACGCTTCCGGCCCTTTTTTATGGTGC
>JBLRWT010000569.1:0-2006 GCA_047921095.1 Wenzhouxiangella sp.
GCGCTTCTGGCGCCTGGCAGTTCCTGAGCGGCACCGCGCGCGAATACGGAATCGAAATCAACGAGTTCTACGATGGCAGACGAGACGTTTACGCTGCCACCAGGGCGGCACTCGATTACCTGACATACCTCGGCAACCGCTTTGACGACTGGAATCTGGCCCTGGCCGCCTACAATGGTGGCCAGGGGCGGGTATCACGCGCGATTGCGCGCAACCAGGCCCGCAATCGATCGACCGAATGGCATGATCTCGCCCTTCCGCGCGAAACACTGGCTTACGTTCCCAAGATGAACGGGCTCGGGTGTCTTTTCAGCAACCCTGAACACTACGGATTCGAATTACCGGTCTGGACTGATCAGCCCAGCTTTGCCGTGATTGAACTTGACCGGCAGGTGGATATTGTCGTTCTGTCGGCCCTGGCCAACCTCGAGCTGCCCCAACTGGTTGCCCTCAACGCCGGCCTCAACCGGCATCTGACATCACCGACCGGGCCACATCACCTGATCGTGCCGCTGGACCAGGAACAGCAGGTGCTCGAGGTCTTGCCGGACCTTGACGCTTCCGACATGGTGGTGTGGCGTGAAATCAGCGTGCGCCGCGGCGACACCCTTTCGGGGCTGGCCCACCGCCATGACACCAGCGTGCGAGCGCTGCGTGAAGCCAACAATCTCAACGGCGACATGCTGTCCATCGGTCAGAAACTGCGACTGCCCTCCAGTGGCGTGACCCCGGAAAATTCGCCTTATGCCGCCGGTTACCAGGAACTGGCCAGCCTGCAGGAACGCCTGCTGCCGACCCGGCGTATCCGTCACCGGGTCCGGCCGGGAGAGAGCCTGTGGGTCATTGCCCGCAATCACCGCGTCAGCGTGGCCGACCTGCAACGCTGGAATGGCCTGGGACAAAACAGCATGATTCGCCCGGGCCAGCACCTGCTGATCAACTCGGAACGGGCTGCTGGAACGTCTGCCCCGGCACCGGTCAGCTATACCGTGCGCAACGGCGACTCACTGTGGATCATTGCCCGCCGGCACCAGGTCAGCATCGCCGACCTGGTGCGCTGGAATGGACTGAACAAAAGCAGTATCCTGCGCCCAGGCCAGAAGCTGACAATTCGCCGAGGCTCGGATGCATAAATTACTGCTTTTCAACACGTTATTCTGGTTGCTCGCTGTCGGCGCGCATGCCCAGGTCACTCTCGATGGCGACCCGATTCAGGGTGGGCTGATTTCCGGCCAGGCCCCGGCCGGTAGCCGCGTCGAATTCGACGGTCAACAAGTCATGGTTTCCGACCAGGGACATTTCCTCATTGCCTTTGACCGTGACGGCACTGCCGCACGACAACTGACGGTAAAGATGCCCGACGGACAGTCATGGCAACAGAGGCTCGTTCCCGCTGAACGCGAGTTCGATATCCAGCGCATCGACGGTTTGCCACCCGAGCAAGTCACACCGCCACCGGAAGTGCTCGAGCGCATCCGGAACGATGCGGCCTTGACCAACCGGGCCCGCCTGCGCCGCGATGAGCGAACTGATTGGGTCGATGGCTGGATCTGGCCTGCCACGGGCCGCATCTCCGGCGTCTATGGCAGTCAGCGGATACTGAACGGCGAGCCCCGAAACCCGCACTGGGGGCTCGATATCGCGGCACCAACCGGCACGCCGGTCAAGGCACCCGCTGGCGGCATCGTCAGCCTGGCTCATACTGACCTGTATTTTTCCGGCGGGACCATTTTCATTGATCATGGCCACGGCCTGGTATCGGCTTTTCTTCACCTGAGCGAGATCCTGGTTGAAGAATCCCAGCGTGTCGAACAAGGTGATTTGATCGGTCGCATCGGTGCCACGGGCCGGGCCACTGGCCCTCATCTGGACTGGCGGATCAACCTGGGCTCGACCCGCATCGACCCTGCGCTGCTATTGCCACCAATGGATCAGCCGTGACGCAGTTCCGGCAGCAGACGATCCCCAAAGCCTTCTTGAGCGTCGATGCAGCGGCTATTGTTGCC
>JBLRWT010000570.1:0-2005 GCA_047921095.1 Wenzhouxiangella sp.
GGTCTCACGCAGGAATTGGGTGACTTTTTTCGCGACCAGTTGCGTGCGGTCGTCGATGACCAGATGGCGGTCGAAATCCCTGGTGTTGTAGATACGGTCCTCGACCGGGTTGCCGTCGCGGTCGAGCTGGCCTTTTTCCGGCCGGTAGCCTTCGACGTCCCGATCGATATGCACCTTGATCACCTTGTACGGGGCGAGGTAGCCGTCGTGGATGCCCTGCTTGAGCGAGTAGGAGTACACCGGCTCGCCGAAGTAGTTGATGTTGGAGACGTACTCGGTTTCCCTGGGTGTGGCGGTCAGGCCGATCTGGGTGGCCGAGGAAAAGTGTTCGAGGATCTCGCGCCAGGCCGAATCCTCGGCCGCGCTGCCGCGGTGGCATTCGTCGATGACGATCAGGTCGAAGAAGTCCGGTGAAAGTTCCTTGAACAGCTTCTGGTGCTCTTCCGGGCCGGTGATCGCCTGGTACAGACCAAGATAAATCTCGTAGGACGGATCGATTCGGCGCTGACGGTCGACGGCCAGCGGCAGGTCAATCACGCTGCCGTCGGCGCGCTCGATGGTTTTCGATCTGGTCGAAAGCTTGGCCATGGTGGCGCCGAACGGGCGAAAGTCGCCGACCATGGTCTGGTCGACCAGCACGTTGCGGTCGGCCAGGAAGAGGATGCGCTTTTTGCGCCGGGCCTTCCACAGCCGCCAGATGATCTGAAAGGCGGTGTAGGTCTTGCCGGTGCCGGTGGCCATGACCAGCAGCGCCTTGCGCCGGGCGCTGGCGAACTGTTCGAAGATCTGGGCGATGGCGCGTTTCTGGTAGTAGCGCGGGGACTTGTCGGTGCTGTCCTGGTGGTAGTCCTGCAACACGATGCGCTCGGCATGCTCGTCCAGGCCTTTCCACCGGCGGTATCGGGCCCAGAGCTCTTCGGGGGCGGGAAATTCGTGCAGCCCCAGCGTGGTTTCAGTTTGCTCGCCGCTGCCGGTCCTGTCGTGGAAGATGAAACCGTCGCCGTTGGACGAGATTGCAAAGGGGACCAGCAGCCGTTCGGCGTAGCGCAGCGCCTGTTGCATGCCGGCACCGACGCTTCGCCTGTTGCTTTTGGCTTCGATGACGGCAATCGGGAGGTTGGGTTTGGCGCACAACACGATGTCGGCCCGGCCGGCCCGGCCGCGGTAGGCCATGTTGCCGCGTACGATGATCCGGCCGGCGCTGATTTCGAATTCCTCACGGACCTGCAACTGGATATCCCAGCCGGCCTGCTCCAGCGCCGGCAGGATGTACTTGGTGCAGATGTCGCGTTCGGTGAGTTCTTGTTTGTTCAGCACCGTGTTCCCGCCATTTTCCAAGGCTCCCCCGGTGACCATTGCCGCCCCATTCTGCCTGATTTGGTGGGGCACCGGCAAATGCGTGAAGTCGGGCCGGCCCCGACCGGGACCGGTACACTGGACGCCAGCGAAACCAGGCCTTCAGAACCATGCCCAATCCAACCCGGAACCCGAACATCGCAACCCTGTGCGTACACGCCGGCAAGCTTCACCTGGCGCCGGAGTTCGGCGTCAACACGCCGATCGTGACTTCGACCGCGTTCGACTATTCGCGCGACAGCGAGCTGCGCTATCCGCGCTACCTGAACACGCCGGGCCACCGGGTCACGGCCGGGCGGATCGCCGCGCTGGAGGGTGCCGAAGCCGCACTGGTCACGGCTTCGGGCATGGGCGCGGTTTCGGCGGTGTTTCTGGGGCTGATGAAGCCCGGCGACCATGCCGTCCTGCTCGACGGCCTTTACGGCGGGACCACGGATCTCATTGAAGGGCTGCTCAAGCCCTACGGGTTCGAGTTCTCGGTCTGGGACGGCAACCCGGAGACGCTGGACGGCCTGATCGGCGAGCGGACCCGGCTAGCCTGGGTCGAGTCGCCGACCAATCCGCTGCTGCGGGTCATCGATCTTGAGGCCACCGCGGCAATTCTTCGAAAAAGGGGCGTACCCGCGGTCATCGACAACACCTTCGCCAC
>JBLRWT010000571.1:0-1996 GCA_047921095.1 Wenzhouxiangella sp.
GCGAGAATGAACGAACTCTCCAATTTCGCCGTGCAAACGGGCGACTTCCTTGACCAGAGTCGACGAAATGAAGCTGTGCTTTTCGTCCGGGGTCAGAAAAACAGTTTCGACCTGCTTGTCGAGGTGTCGGTTCATTGATGCAAGCTGAAATTCGTACTCGAAATCCGAGACGGCCCGCAGACCGCGCAGGATCACTCCGGCGCCCTGCTCGCGCACGAAATGCGCCAGCAGGCTGCCGAAACCGACGACTTCGACGCCCTTGATACGCTCATCGGCCAACACTTCCCTGGCCAGTTCGATGCGCTGATCGAGCGCAAAGGCAGGCTGCTTGTGTGGGCTTTCGGCGATGGCAACGATGACATGCCGGAACATGCGCGCGGCGCGCGCAACCAGGTCGGTATGACCGTTGGTCATTGGATCGAACGTGCCCGGGTACACGGCGATGTTGTAATCCGGCTGCTGCGTCATCAAGAGGCCAAAAGATGGAAAGGCCAGATTATAACGCTTCCCTCTCGGGCTTCTGTTGCCGCAACAACTGGAGCATCACCTGCCCTTGCTTCTTGATTCGCACTGTTTCGAAGCGTTCGCCATGATCACTCGCCTGGTCATGGGCGCTCTCCAGGTAAACGAGAGCATCAGGCTTCAGCAGGCAACCGACGCGCTCCAGCACATCGGACTGGAGATCAAGGCCGAACGGCGGATCAATGAATACAATATCGAACGGTTCCGGCTTGTTCGTGATCCAGCTCAAGGCGTCCGCATGCTCGACCCGCACCACCTCGCTCCCGGGCCATGCAGCGGTTATGGCTCGCAATGATTCGGCCAGGGCGCGGTCCTTTTCGACCAGCACCACTTCCCTGGCGCCACGAGAGGCAGCCTCGAAACCCAGCGCGCCCGTGCCTGCGAACAGGTCAAGACAGCGCGCATCGATGATCCGGGAACCAAGCCAGTTGAACAGTGTTTCCCGCGCCCGGTCGCCGGTGGGCCGCAGCCCGGGCCTGTCGATGACCGGCAGCTTGCGCCCTCGCCACTGCCCGCCGATGATACGAATCTTCCCCATCTTGGCCTTTGTCATGGTGATAGCATACCGTCATCAGCCGCCCCCTTGGCATGAATACCTAACCGGCAAAGCAAATCTCATGTTCTCCATTTTCCGTCGCAAAAAGTCAGGTACGGGCCTTGAAACAACCCAGGTTCGACCGGTCGAAAAAACCGGCGCCGACCCCCTCGAGCAGCGCCTCGAACGGACCCGCAGCAGCCTCGGCGGGTTGTTTGGATTGATTCGGGGCGCATCGTCCATTGATGAGGAACTGATCGAGGAAATCGAGACGACGCTGCTGACGGCGGACATGGGCGTGACTGCAACGACGCGAATCATCGACCGCCTGCGCGAGGGCATCCGGCAAGGCATCGTTTCAGAACCAGCTCAGGTGCTGCCAGCCGTCCAGGCAGAACTCTACGACCTGATCGAACCCAGTGAGCAGTTTCTGGTGGTTGATCCGGACAAGAAGCCGTTCGTCATCCTGATGGTCGGGGTCAACGGCGTCGGTAAAACGACGACCATCGGCAAGCTGGCCCGGCGCTACCTGGATGAAGGCAAGTCCGTGATGCTGGCTGCCGGTGACACCTTCCGGGCCGCCGCAGTCGAGCAACTCAAGGCCTGGGGCGAGCGCAATGGCGTGCCGGTGGTGGCACAGAAATCCGGCGTCGATACGGCTGCGGTCATCTACGATGCCCTGCATTCGGCCAAGGCGCGCGGCGTCGATATCCTGATTGCCGATACCGCCGGACGTCTGCATACCCAGAGCCATCTGATGGATGAATTGAGCAAGGTGCGCCGGGTGATGCAGAAGATCGATCCGGAAGCACCGCACGAAACCATGCTGGTCGTTGATGCCGGCACCGGTCAGAATGCGGTAGCCCAGGCGCGCCAGTTCAACGAGGCTGTCGAACTTTCAGGCATCACGGTGACCAAACTCGATGGCACTGCACGAGG
>JBLRWT010000572.1:0-1988 GCA_047921095.1 Wenzhouxiangella sp.
GTGTGGCGCGGCATCGCAAGTCGGCCTGCCACGTGGCCGCGTCCCGGCGGATGCGGCAGTGACCGGGCATCTGGACAAATCATGATGTTCGAACGAGGAGAAGTCAGCAAACGAACAAAGGATTGCGGCAGTGACCGGATCGCGCCGGCCGGCACAGATGCCGATCAGTCCGGCGTTGCCGAGCCACGGCGCGCGACCATGCCAGACAATTGCGGCGCCAGTCGTCACCCAGACCCCGCGCGATGGCACAATACGTTTTTCTCGGGGTTCTTCTCATGGTCGTCAGTCACGACAGACTCAAGCACTGGGCCATCGTTTACTCGACCGCATGGCTTCCCCGTCGGGCGCGGGTTGCATCCAGATATGAACTGATGGCGCGTCAGCGCCGCGCCATGCTCAGGCGCGGCGACGTCGTCATGGTGCGTCATCCCAAGACCGGCTCGACCTGGCTGCGTGCGCTTCTGACCCAGCTTTATCACCGCCGGGACGGCATTTCGCCCAAGCGCGTCTTTGCCGCGGATGAACTCGCGCTGCAAAAAAAGGGGCTGCCGCGTTGGGTCATTTCCAATGCCTGGTATAGCCTGGAAAAACTGATCGCCGAGGCCTACCGCAGCAACGACCCACTCATCCAGGGAAAGAAGACCATCCTGCTGGCTCGCCACCCGGGTGACATCGTGGTCTCGTGGCATCGTCAGTACCAGAAGCGCACCAAGGCTTCCAAACGCGAGCTGATCGAGGCCGATGTCTGCCGCGATGCCGATATCGACTGGCGCACACTGGATCGCTGGTCGTTCATCCAGCGCGAAGAACTGGGGCTGCCGGCGATCATTCGCTACTACAACTTCTGGGCCGAGACCCTGGCCGAACGCGACGATGCCCTGATTGTTCGCTACGAAGACCTGCGGGCCGATACCAAAGCCACGCTGTATCGGGTGACCGACCTGCTCGGCGAGCAGTTCGACGATCGACACTACGACGAGGCCATCGAGTTCTGCTCCGTTGCCAACATGCGCAAGCTCGAGCGTTCAGGTTATTTCCAGAACAACTCGTTGCGACTGCGTGATGCCAGCGACCCCGATGCGCTCAAGGTCCGCCGCGCCCGGGTCGGCGGCTTTCGCAATGACCTGTCACCCGAGCAGGCCGCCTGGATCGAGGATCAGGTCACCCGCCATTGTCATCCGGCACTGGGCTATGGCAAACAATCGGCCTGAATCGCCCGTCGGCTGAATTCCTCGCGGTAAGCCGACGAGTCCCGGTGGCGGTTGATCAATCGCCTGCCCTGGACGAAGATCCGCTTGACCAGGATCCGGCGCTGTTGGGAGATCCCACTGGATGACGGCCAGGCGCTCTCGTAGCCGGCCAGAAAGGCCCGTTGTTCGCTGTCCGTTCCCAGGCCGGTGACGATGCCACTCTTGACCCAGAGGTCGGCCAACTGATCGGCCCGCTCGGCCCGCGTCATGGTCCGCGGCCGGGTCAGCCCGCGTTCGCGGTCGATGACAACCAGGCATGTGCGAAAATCGGAAAAATCATCGGAAACCACGAACAGGTCCGTAGGCCGCACCTTGGTCACCAGGCCGCGACTGTGCAGCGAGCCGACCAGCGCACCGTGCAGGAAACGCAGGCGTCGGCGCACCGATGGGCCGGCGCTGTGGTAACAATCAACGAATTCCTCACCGGCCACGCCCTCCGTCAGCAGTATGCCTCTCATCGGCAAACCCGCCACGCGACGCTCGCCCCAGGCCAGGACACGAACGACCGGGATACCATGGTCTTCCAGAAGATGCAGCAACCGGTATTCGCGCGACGTGCCGACCAGCAGGGGGAGGCGCCGCTTGAGCAATTCCGTGGCCAAAGTTCGCGGTCGCCAGGCGAACTGCTTGAGAAAGCAGACTCTGGGCTTGTCCGCTGTTTCCAGCTCGAAGCGCAACACCGGGTTCTTGCTGGCGCGGGAAACTCGCTGTCCACCCCGGAAGTGCAGAAAGTCGTCC
>JBLRWT010000573.1:0-1986 GCA_047921095.1 Wenzhouxiangella sp.
GCCGGCGCAAAGCCGGTTTTTCTAGTTCAGGGATTGTGGTTCGATCAGGTAGGTCGTTCGCGCAGGATCTGGAGCGCTCGTTCGCCGGCGACGCCCTTCAACCAGGTCTGGTGGAGCTCGGCAGCTTTGGCCATCAATGCTGGCAATCGCGGGTAACCGGGGCGGCTAGTCGCTGATCACCAGACAGTCCTGACCCTGATCCTTCAGGCTTGTGCACAGGTTCCGGGCTGCATCGGCAGTGAGCCGTGAGGTAACCAGACGGAAGAAGCTACTTCGCTGATCCGGCGACAGGATCTCGATTCCAATGTCTTGCAGCAGGGATTCGTGGCGTGACTCGATCTGTTGTGCTGCAGACCGGGCCCGATCTTCGGCTCGAAACGCTGCCAACTGGACCCGGTACCCACCGGCTGCCGCAAGTTCGGCTGCCTCGGCCTCTTCCCTGGCGCGGGCTTCGGCCTCTTCCCGGGCGCGGACCTCGGCCTGCAATTCGGCTTCCAGCTGCTCAATACGCTCGCGCGCCCGATCCGCTTCCTCACTATCTGGATAGCGCTGGACGAATGCTGTCAGTTCACTGATATCCCTGGAGTCCTGGAGCCGTGACCAGCTCTCGGTCCGCTCCAGTTCGCTGATTCGCGAACTGGCCTGGGCCGCGTGTGTACTGTCGGGATATTCGTCGACAAAAGCCTGGTAGGCCTCAACGGTGTCTCGTTCGCGTGCTGTTTCCCAGGCGTCCTGCTCGCGAATCTCGGAGATCCGCTGGCGTGCAGTGTCCGCATGCTCACCGTCTGGATACTGCTCCAGAAACTCCTGGTAGGCACTCAGCGAGTCTGCCTGCCTGGCCTCTTCCCAATCCCGCTGTCGCGTATCGCACCCGGCGATCATAGCCACCGCAATCAAAAGTGTTGCTGTAAGAATGAAAAAACGTTTCATGCCGCCACCTCGCAAATTCCCATACCAACCAGCCAAGTATAGACCAAAATGCAGTCGGTCGACTTGTCCAGCCGCCCCGTCGCTTTCCCGGCCTGACTCGGCCAAATAACCCCAGTGTTGCATAAATTCTGGCCAATTTCCGACCTAGGCAGCGCCCCTCAGGGTATCAAGAATACACAGCGATTCAGGACAGGCTTTAATCGAAAGAAGCCAGCGACCGCCAACAATGCCGATTTCGTGGGGCGGTTCAGAACAGTCTGGTGTTGATTTGGTCCCAAAATGGGACTAACCTGTAGTCGTGCGCATTATCGCCCTTTCGACTCTGAAAGCGTTTTGGTCCAGTTCTCCGGAATATTCCGATTCGATCGAACCGGCAATGGCCTGGTACCGGGAAACCCTCAAGGCCGACTGGTCGACCCCGAATGAGGTCAAGGCGCAGTTCGCAAGTGCCAGTATCCTCAAGGACGGGCGCGTGGTGTTCAATATCGCCGGAAACAAATACCGCCTGGTCGCGTGGATCAATTACCCCTATCGTGTCGTGTATATCCGGTTTTTTGGTACGCACAGGCAATACGACAAGATCGACGCGCAGACCATTTGAGGTGACTTATGGAAATTCGACCGATCAAGAATGAAACCGATTACCGGGCAACATTGAAGGAAATCGAGGCGCTGATGTCGGCCGAAATGGGCAGTCCGGAAGGCGATCGCCTGGATGTGCTGGTAACGCTGGTCGAAGCGTATGAGCAAAAGCACTATCCGATTGATTTCCCGGATCCGGTGGAAGCCATCAAGTTTCGCATGGAGCAGCAAGGCCTGACAGTGGACGACCTCGTGCCCGTCATTGGCCGAAAGAATCGGGTCTACGAAGTACTGGCCCGCAAGCGCCCGCTGACGCTCAGAATGATTGAAAACCTGCATGAAACCTTTTCCATTCCAGCCGAGAGTCTGCTGAAGCACGGTCGCGATCGTAATCACGATCGCAATCACGATAGCGATCGCCAATCGGCTTGATCGGCAAAAAGGCAAACCACTTTTCAAATGTCCGTCCGCACC
>JBLRWT010000574.1:0-1986 GCA_047921095.1 Wenzhouxiangella sp.
GCCAAGATGATCACGGCAGTGGATTGCACGATCTTGCGCTTCCACAAAGACAAACTGATTCCAGAGTTCTTTAATTACTATTCGCAATCCGCTCAATACCTCATTGACGTTGAGGCATACTGTACCGGTGCGACGCGAAAGCGTATTAGCCGTAAGAATCTCGGCAAGGTGCATGTTCCCCTCCCACCCCTCCCCGAACAAAAGCGCATCGTCGCCATCCTCGATGAAGCCTTCGCGGGAATCGCCACCGCGGTCGCCAACACCGAAAAGAACCTCGCCAATGCTCGGGAGTTGTTTGAGAGTTATCTGAATTCGGTGTTCAGTCAGCGAGGCGATGGTTGGTCTGTCAAGACTGTCGGTGAAATTGCCGACCACTGCCTTGGCAAGATGCTTGATAAAAGGAAAAACAAAGGGGTGCCGAGACCTTACCTGCGTAACCTCAACGTACAGTGGTTCAACATCGACATCACTGACATTCTTGAAATGCGAATCGAGGATGGTGAACTGGAACGCTACCAGGTCAAGCAAGGTGACTTGTTGATTTGCGAGGGCGGCTATCCTGGCCGTGCTGCGATTTGGCGAGGCCGCGAACCAATGTTTTTTCAGAAGGCGTTGCACCGTGTTCGCTGCCATGAACCCGTTTACAACCGTTGGCTGCTTTACTATCTGTATTTGGCCGATGCGACGGGTGCATTAAAGCCCTATTTTACGGGCGCTGGAATCCAGCACTTTACGGGCAAGGCTTTAAAGGAATTGCGGCTCCCAGTTGCGCCGCTTGATGAAGCCGAGGCCATTATCGCTGGTATGGGAGAAATGCTTGAACAAACTCAATACCTCGAACTGATTCACCGACGAAAACTTGCCGCGCTGACCGAACTCAAGCAATCCCTCCTGCAAAAAGCCTTCTCCGGCGAACTCACCGCCGTACCACAGGACGAGATCGAGGACGCCCTGGCATGAACGAAGCCGAAACCCGCGCCGAACTCATCGACCCGGCCCTGCGGGATGCGGGGTGGGGCGTGGTGGAGGCCACCCGGGCGCTCAGTTCTGCCCATTTGACGGCAGAACGAATATCAGACAAGATGTTGCCAGTAATGATTTAGTGGAGACAGGTAGTTCGGTTAGCCATGGTGTCTGCGAAAGCGCAAAGTTCTGAACGCTCTGATCCTGTGGCTGTATTCCGCGCCCACGGCGGGCAGCTTCGGCTGAGTGAGGCGCTGGCATTGGGGTTGAATCGCTACCAGTTCTACAAGCTTCGAGATGAGGGTGTGATCGAGCCGGTGAGCCGCGGTGTGTACCGCCTGGCCGACCTGCCGCCGTTGCGCGATCCGGATCTGGCCGCCGTGGCTGCTCGCTTTCCCAGGGCAGTCGTGTGCCTGGTTTCGGCACTTGCCTGGCACGAGATGACGACCCAGGTTCCCCGGTGGATCGACCTGGCCGTAGAACGCAACGCGCGCCTTCCGCGCCTGGAATACCCGCCAGTGCGCGGCTACCGATTCTCCGGCAAGCGCTTTGGCAGCGGCATTCAGCAGTGCGACATCGACGGCCTTTCACTCAGGGTCTACAGCCCGGAGAAAACGCTGGCCGATTGCTTTGCCTATCGCAACCGCCTGGGCATGGATGTGGTGCTCGAAGCAGTTCGGCTTTACCGCCAGCGTTTCCGGCCCGATTACGACCGGATTCTCGACTATGCCCGTATTTGCCGGGTGGCCAAGGTCATGCGGCCTTACCTGGAGGCCAACCTTTGACCCGGAATGTCCCAGCGTCCGTTCGACAGCGGCTTCTGAATCTTTCACGCGCCCAGGGTCGGCCTTTTCTGAACAGGCTTGGCAATCAAGTGCCGGCTGAGCCGGATTTTGCTAGTCTGCTGGCAGTATTGGAGGATTTCCTGTCCGCGGCGGTAGAAGCGCCGGTAGGTGGCGGCGTTGAAATGATCTGGGCCAAGGGTGGGCCGTGGCAGCGGATGGAGAGCAAGCTTGAATGAAG
>JBLRWT010000575.1:0-1980 GCA_047921095.1 Wenzhouxiangella sp.
ATGGTCATTGCAGTAGCCGTAGGCATCGGGCTTGCGGCGATGCTGTTCATCCAGCGCATGGCAAACCTGACCTCGACCGAAGCGGTCCGGGGCTCGGCAGCCGGACTGCCTCGGGACCTGCCCCCGGAAATTGCCGCTTTTCGCATCCGCGGCCCGATGTTCTTCGGCGCAGCCGAGCGCGCGCTGGCCACCCTGCACCGGCTGGAACCGGAAGTGCACACCGTCATCCTCGACATGCGCGATGTACCAAGCATGGACATGTCGGCCATCGTTGTCTTTCAGTCCATGGTCCGACAACTGCAGAAAAAGTCCATCGCGCTGATCGTGACCCATGCTGAAGCGCGCATCATCGCCAAACTGCGGCGCGCCGGCATTCGTCGGGTCAGCGGTCAACTGACTTTCTGCCGCAGCACAGAGCAGGCCCTGCGGGTGATCCGCGACTGGGCCAGCGAATCAGAACGCAACCATCAGGGTCCGGTTGATCGAGGCATCCCGTGAGCCCGTCACGGGCGGACGGCCAGAAAAGTCGGCAACGTGGCCAAGGTGGTCATCAGCGTAGTGATGATCGTCTGGTTCGCGCTGGCCTGGTTCTTGTGAGCCGGGAACAGCAAGTACCATTGCACTGATGGCAAGTTCGAATCCCCTGCGTGACCGGTTGCCGTTTGCAGCGCTGACTGACAGCCTGCTTGCCGGCTACGGCCTGCGTGAACTGCGGCGCGACATCCTGGCCGGACTGACCGTGGGCATCGTCGCCATTCCGCTGGCCATGGCCCTGGCCATCGCCATCGGCGTCGCGCCCCAGCACGGACTCTACACCGCGATCATTGCCGGCTTTGTCATCGCGCTGACTGGCGGCTCGCGCTTCAACATTTCCGGGCCCACCGCAGCGTTCGTGGTCGTGCTGATGCCGGTGGTGGCCGAATACGGCCTCGGCGGCTTGCTGCTGGCGACCATGATGGCCGGCATCATCCTGGTGGTCATGGGGTTGACCGGTCTGGGGAGGCTGGTGCGCTTCATCCCCTACCCGGTCGTGGTCGGATTCACCGCCGGCATCGCGGTGGTCATCGCAACCCTGCAGGTGCGCGATCTGCTGGGGCTGACCGCGACTGACGGTAGCGGCCATTTCCTTGCACAGCTCGGGGCCATCGCCGCGGCATTGCCGACCGCCAGCTGGCAAGACCTGTTGGTCGGCGTGGTCACGCTGGCCATTCTGCTGACCTGGCCGCGTCTGAAGAGCGCCGTTCCTGCGCCGCTGGTGGCGCTGCTGTTCGCCGGGCTGGGCGCCTGGCTGGCGGCACGCTTCTGGCCCGGATTCGAGGTCGCCACAATTGCCAGCCGCTTTAAGTACCAGCTGGGCGAATTCAGCGGCCATGGCATTCCACCGGCGTTGCCGGCTTTCCACTGGCCATGGCTGCTGCCCGGCGCCGATGGGCAACCGATTCATGTCAGTTTCGCATTGATCAGCGACCTGTTGGGCCCGGCGCTTGCCATCGCCATGCTCGGTGCGATCGAGTCACTGCTTTGCGGCGTGATTGCCGACGGCATGACCGGCACGCGCCATCGCCCCAACGCTGAACTGGTCGGCCAGGGTATCGGCAATATCGTTGCACCGCTGTTCGGCGGCATTACGGCCACGGCGGCCATCGCCCGGACGGCCACCAGCGTTCGATTCGGCGCCTTCTCGCCAGTCGCCGGCATGGTGCATGCGCTCATCGTGCTTCTGGCCATCGTGGTACTGGCCGGCGCGCTTTCGCATTTGCCCATGGCCGCGCTGGCGGCGCTGCTGCTGATCGTGGCCTGGAACATGAGCGAGGCCGGTCATTTCATCCGCATCGTCAAAACCGCTCCGCGCGGCGACATTGCCGTACTGCTCACCTGTTTCAGCCTCACGGTGATCTTCGACATGGTCATTGCAGTAGCCGTAGGCATCGGGCTTGCGGCGATGCTGTTCATCCAGCGCATGGCAAACCTGACCTCGAC
>JBLRWT010000576.1:0-1976 GCA_047921095.1 Wenzhouxiangella sp.
TCTCGAGGATCAGCAACCCGTGCGTCCAAAGCAAAAGTGATTGTCAATCCATTATCGGCGCGGAGGCGCTTGTCATCATTTCTGCCCCTTTGCGAGGCCAAAGCAGTTGAATATGAGGGGCGTATCGCATAATCGGGCCGGTTCTGTGCCAGTATCAGGTAGGTGCGTTTGATCCCAATTGTTTGGATTTTGTAAGGAATTTGTGCGAATATCTCACATTGGAGCTTTAAGCGCAAAGATTGCAATCGGCAGCAGTGCCGGTCAGACAAAGTGGAGCAGTTCGATCAAATCCCCAAACGAAAAGCCATCCCCAGAGCACAACCTCCTGCTGGCCGCCATGCCGGCTGATGTTCGCGGCCGCATCGACCCTCTGCTCAAGCTGACCGAACTGCCGCTCGGTGAGGTCTTGTACGAGCCGGGTGACGTCATGCTCGATGTCTATTTTCCAACCGATGCCATCGTTTCGCTGCTGTACGTGATGGAAGATGGCCGTTCAGCAGAAATATCGGTGGTGGGTCACGAAGGCATCGTGGGTATCTCGCTGTTCATGGGTGGCGAGAGTACGCCGAGCCGGGCGCTGGTGCAGAGCGCCGGGCATGCCTATCGCCTGCCAGTGGCAAGTCTCAAGAGCGAATTCAAGCGCAACACCGAGATGCACCACTTGTTGTTGCGTTATACCCAGGCGCTGATCACCCAGATGGCCCAGACAGCGGCCTGCAACCGGCATCACTCGATCGACCAGCAATTATGCCGCTGGCTGTTGCTGTCCATGGATCGTCTGACGGGCGATCAACTCACCATGACCCAGGAGCTGATCGCCAACATGCTCGGTGTGCGCCGCGAAGGGGTGACCGAGTCAGCCCGAAAACTGCAGGAAGCCGGTGTCATTGCCTACAAGCGGGGCCACATCACGGTCCTCGACCGTCCCGAACTCGAGCGCCGGTCCTGCGAATGCTATGCGGTGGTCAAAAAGGAAACCGATCGGTTGCTGAAGGACCTTCGTCGGGCGCCCGTTTGATGTCCGGCTCGGCCCACTAAGTGGACTACCGCACAGACGGGGTCCGCGCCGCCGCGATACAGTGTTGGACTGTCCGTCCGCATTATAATAATCAGGAGATATCAATGATGATTCGTTTCAAGGCCCCAAGTGCGGGTCACAGCGCTAAGAACCCGGACGAGAGTTCAAGTTCGCCAAGAAATGCCCTGTTCAATATCGGCGCCGCGATTGCGCTGATCCTGTTTGCCGCCCCGGCGTTGGCCCAGACCGCACCCGATCTGGGCGCGGCCGACTCATTTGCGATCGCAGCGGAAACCTTCACTAATACGACCGCTGGAACCGTGGTCGATGGCGATGTCTGCTTCACCACTGGCCCCCAGGTTGCTCCGACCATCAACGGTGACCAAGCAACACCGTGCCCGGCTCCGGTCGGAGACGCCCAGACCGCTGCCCTGGCGGAGTTGAACGCCCAATCCTGTACCTCGATTGGCGCCGCCGTGGCGCTGGACCAGATCAGTATCGATGGCGGGACACCGGGTGAGTTCCCTGCCGGCTGTTACGAAAGTACGGGGGCGATGTCCATCACGACCGGCGAATCGGTGACCCTGACCGGCAGGGGAGTCTACATCTTCCGCCCCGGTGGCGCCCTGGACCCGGCAGCCAATTCGGCCATTGTCCTGGCCAACGGCGCCTGCGCCAACAACGTCTTCTGGACCCCCGATGGCAGCACGACCATCGGCGCCAATACCACGTTCTTCGGCACCATCTTCCGCGGCGTGGCCGACGGTCTCAGCATCACCCTGGGGGATGCGGCATCGCTGACGGGAAGGGCGCTGGCATTTGGCTCGACCGTAACCACCGACAACAATACGATCTCCGTTCCCGATGCCTGCCCTGAACCCGGCACCATCATCGTCGAAAAGCAGACCAATCCAGCCGGCAGCCAGGAAACGTTCACCTTTACCGGTGACGCTCCCGG
>JBLRWT010000577.1:0-1976 GCA_047921095.1 Wenzhouxiangella sp.
GCCCGGTCTGGCACCCGTCGCTTCCTCGAGGCTTTGTCCGGTGACCAGAAAAAGGATGCGCGCCTGATCGGTCAATTCGGCGTTGGCTTCTATGCCGCTTTCGTCGTGGCGGCAAAGGTAACCGTCGAGACTCGCCGTGCCGATGCCGCCTCGGATCAGGGCGTGCGCTGGACCTCCACCGGCGAGGGCGAGTACAGCATCGAGCCCGTCGAGCGCGAGGCCCAGGGAACGACCATCACCCTGGAACTGAAGGACGAGCACAAGGACCTGCTCAACCGCTGGCAACTCGAGCGCATCATCCGCCACTATTCCAACCACATTGCTTTCCCCATCCGCCTGATCGAGGTTGGCAAGGACGACGATGAGCGCAAGGATGAGGTAGTCAATGACAGCCAGGCCCTGTGGGCCCGCCCGAAGTCCGAGCTGTCGGATGACGATTACAAGAACTTCTATTCCGGCCTGAGCGGCGATCCCGAGCCCCCGGTGAGCTGGGCCCACCACCATGTCGAAGGGAGTCAGAGCTACAGTCTGCTTCTGTACCTGCCGAGCCAGGCGCCATTCGACATGCTGATCAACCGTGACGACCGCGAAGGCGTCAAGCTCTACATCCAGCGGGTTTTCATCATGGACGCGGCCGAGCAACTGGTGCCACGCTACCTGCGTTTCATGCGCGGCGTCGTCGATTCCGCCGATCTCCCGCTCAATATCTCGCGCGAGATGCTGCAGGACAGTCCGCTGCTGAACAAGATCAGGGCCACCGTGGTCAAGCGCAGCCTGGACCTGATCGAGAAGCTGGCCGCCAAGGGCGGCGAGGAGTGGGCACAGTTCTGGAAGTCCTTTGGCACCGTTCTCAAGGAAGGCGTGATCGAAGACTTCGAGCAGCGCGAGCGTGTCGCTTCCCTGTTGCGATTTGCCTCCACCCATGAAGGCAGCGCGACGGAAGGTGAGACGGTGAGCCTGGATGCCTATATCGGCCGTATGCAGGAGGGCCAGGAGACGATCTGGTATCTGACCACCGACAGCCTGTCCGTCGCCCGCTCCAGTCCGCACCTGGAAGCCTTTCGCAAACGTGGGATCGAAGTCCTGTTACTGACCGACCGGATCGATGAATGGGTGGTCTCGCACCTGCCCAGCTACAAGGACAAGCCGCTGAAGTCGGTCACCAGCGGCAAGCTGGGTCTGGATGACGATGATAACTGGGAGCCGAACGACGAGACCAAGGCCCTGGCAGGCCGGATCAAGAAGGCGCTGGCCGATCGGGTCGGCAATGTCCAGGCGGGCCGACGTCTGACCGACTCGCCGGGACGCCTGGTCGCTGACGAGCACGGCATGACTCTGCAGATGCAGAAGCTGCTGCGCCAGGCCGGCCAGGAAGTGCCGGAAACAAAACCCGACCTGGAGATCAATCCGGACCATCCCCTGCTTGGCGCCATGGCAGCCGAAAAGGATGACCAGCGTTTTGCCGACCTGTCGCAATTGTTGCTGGACCAGGCCCTGCTGGCCGAAGGCGGCGACTTGAGTGACCCGGCCGCCTATGTACGGCGCGTCAACGAACTGCTGGTTGCCGCATTGACCGGCACGGCCGGAGCCGCAAGCGAAACAGTCAAAGATGACGCGGATGCCACCTCGAGCTGAGGTGGCGCCGGTTGATACCGGCTGGCGTGACAGACTGGGAGCATGGGTTGAAGGGCCTGGGCTGACACGGTTCATCATCGGGCTGATCGTGATCAACGCGATCATCCTCGGCCTGGAAACCTCGCCGAGTGTGATGGCCGCCATCGGGCCGGCCCTGAAGGCGGCCAATTCACTGATCCTGGCGGTGTTCGTCGTCGAGATCCTGCTCAAGCTGGTGGCTTTTGGCCCGCGCTTCTTTCGTTCGGGCTGGAATATCTTCGACTTCCTGATCGTCAGCATTTCGCTGGTGCCGGCTACCGGGCCGCTGGAAATCCTGCGGGCGCTGCGCATTCTGCGTGTGC
>JBLRWT010000578.1:0-1975 GCA_047921095.1 Wenzhouxiangella sp.
CTTCGGCAAGTTGTGGGATTGGTTCAACAAACACCGGCCGGAATGGTTTCGGTTTCATGTCAGCGGGGATATTCCGGATCAGGGGTATTGGGAAGGGCTGAAGGCGATCTCCTTGGTGTTCCCCGAAACCAAGATCATGCTGTTCACCAAGCGGTTTGATTTTGATTTCCAGTTCCTCCCCGCCAATCTTTCGGTAGTGCTGTCGATGTGGCCGGGCCAAGCTATTCCCGAGCACCTCGATCATCTGCCCAAAGCCTGGTGCCTGCCTGATGACCGGGCGCCGGCCGACGCCGTGGTGTGCCCCGGGAACTGTGAATCGTGCGGAGTTTGTTGGAGTCTGGCCCAGCGGGGCCAGGACGTGGCGTTTAAACTTCATTGAGGAGGTAAAGCTATGTACACGATGATCAATTTTCAAACTAAGAAGGAACTGAAAGAGGCAGTAAAATCCGGCCGGAAAGTGGAAGTTTTCCAGCCGGGTCTGTGGGGCGGCGGCGGACCGATCAAGCAAGGCAGGGTGTCTATCGAGGGTCCGCACTATCCCCAACCTCACCGCTGGTACGCCCGAGTTTTGGTAGAAAATGGGGTGGTTACGAAAATTATCTCTTAGGAGTCGGTATGAAACCCACAATTGAGGACTGGCCGCAGGAGATTGTTGAGGAACTGAAGAAGATTTCACGCCACATTTGCCGGTTAGTTCCTAAGAGCGGTTTGGGGTTGGACGGTAAGTTTTATGTGCTGAGCAAGCGCATCAAGTGGGGTGTCTGGAGAGCCGAACTACACGCCAAAACATTGGATAGGTTCCAACCCCAAGGAGATACAGCAGGGACTCTGACCATGGAGATACTGGTTACTAAGACCACCAGCCCCCGAAACCTGAATACTGTTGATTGGCGGGATAAGCAGCAAGTTTGGCGAGCAGTTGCAGTTCATGACGACGCCGTTGGCGATGGGATGACCAAGTTCATCGTTTTAGAGACCTACCAGCAAAGCGCTGCAGTCTCGCATGGTTTTTATTAATGAAGTATCAATGACAAGGAGAATGACAATGAAACCGGAAATCGCAGCCCTGATTGAAGAAGCAGCCCGTTACAACCACGAAATCAAATCTCTCAAAACCCCATCTCGATGGCGCCAAGGAGCACCTGACGGACTGGTGGCTGGAGGAGGGCAATGCTGAAGGCAAGAAGTTTGAAACCGCTGAAGCTACCTGCCAGTTTTCCAGCACCGATGTTTATGACACCATCGACACCATGGCGGTGTATGAGCGCTTGAAGGAGCTTGGTCGGCCGGAGGATCTCTGGCAGGTGGTGAAACCGGATCTGGCTGCACTGAAGAAGGTTATGGGCGAGAGCGATATCCGGGCCCTGCAGGGCCCGCCGACGGGAGTCAAGGTCAGCATCAGGTTGAAACTCAAGGAGGTGTGAGGATGGGACCCAAGTTTAACTACGGTGATCTGGTGTGGATCCGGAAGTACGAGGGTGAGTTTATTTTACCTTCTGACTGTGAGGCGATAGTAACCGAAGCCAGCGGCAACAACAGGGTGTCCTACATGTTACATGTCAAGGGCAGGGGCGAGTCGGCTTGGCACAACGAAGAAGACTTAACTCTGATTGCCGAGGGTCAGCTTGATCGACTGAAGCAGTGGAAAGCCGAGGAAGATGAGGAGGAGCGGCAGAAAAGCGACTTGGATTGGATATTCGCCCACGGTCGGGAAGTGCTGGCCAACCCCCATGGCGCCAGCATTGCCGCCCTTGCCTGTTGTCTCGGTATCGACAACCTATGGGGTTCCCGTGGAGAGGGGATAACTTATTTCGAAAACACTCATTTTACTCTTCAGGTCGCCCGACCTTTTCTTGAGGTCGGGGACAAGGAGGGGTGGTTGGCTGAGTGTGATGTCTGGAAGTTGAGAACTCAAGCCAAAAAGAGGTGTGAGGATGCGAACCCCCGATGCTGTTGACTTGGTTTGGAGCCTGGT
>JBLRWT010000579.1:0-1946 GCA_047921095.1 Wenzhouxiangella sp.
ATCGACACATGCATGTGTCGATCAATGACATGCCAGAGTCCGAGAGCCCGTGATCCGATCTGCCTGGACCAGGCCCTGGACGAACTCGACCGGCTTTCTTCTCAACAACGCGAACTGGTCGAACTCAAGTTTTTTGCCGGACTGACAACAAAGGAAATTGCCGACATCCTGGAGGTTTCGGCACGCACGGTTGCGCGCGAGTGGACATGTGCCAAGGCCTTCCTGCACGCCCGGCTCTCGCAGTAGGGCCTCGACAGCCTCACCGGTGCCGGGCGACGGCCGGGTATACTCAGCTGACCATGGATGCTGCACCTTTGTCGCCGGCGCGATGGAAGCGGGTCTGCGCTTTGTTCGAACAGCTGGCTCCGCTGCCACCCGAACAACGGGATTTTGACCTTCCCGGGATTGCGCCTGAACAGGTCGGGACACTCAAAGCCATGCTGGCCGCGCACGACACCAGCGACCCGCAGCTGCTCGACCGGACCCTGCACTCGCTGGCCAGGCAGGTGCTCAGCCCGACCGGTGCGAGCCGCGATACCCTCGACTATCAAGGCCAGATGTTCGGCCCCTGGCGTACGCTGGACGAACTGGGCCGCGGCGGTATGGCGGTCGTGCTCAAGGGCGAACGCGCCGATGGTCGGTTCGAGAAGGAAGTGGCCATCAAGCTGCTGCCAGCCGCGGATGCCGAGTATGAACGCGAGCGGTTGCTGGAGGAGATCCGCATCCTGGCACGACTGGAGCATCCCAACATTGCCCACCTGATCGACGGCGGCATCAGCGATGACGGTGTGCCCTACCTGGTCATGGAGTACATCGATGGCCAGCCGATTACCGAGTACTGTGACTACCGGAAGCTGGGATTGAGAGAGCGCATCGGATTGATGCTGCAAGTACTCGAAGCAGTCGACTACGCGCACGGCCATCTCATCGTCCATTGCGACCTCAAGCCGGGTAACATCCTGGTCAGCGATAAAGGCCGCGTCAAGCTGGTGGACTTCGGCATCGCCGCGCTGGTCAGCGCGCACGCCGACCGTGCCCGTGCCCCACGCGGGCTGTTGTGTTCACCCGGCTATGCGGCACCTGAGCAGTTGCGCGGCGCACTACCGGCCATTACCCAGGATATTTTCAGCCTTGGCGCCGTGCTCTACCCACTGCTGTGCGATCATTCGATCCGCGACAATCGGAGTGCGACCCGGTTGCTGTTCACGGACCAAGGTTCGAAAGACCCAGTTACGCCGCCCTCGCAGCGTTCGTGCAAGCACCGGGTTAGTCGCGACCTTGATGCCATCTGCCTGAAGGCATTGGCAAATGAGCCGGCCGATCGCTATCGTGGCACCAAGGAAATGGCCGCCGACCTGCGTGCGTGGCTTACATTCAGACCGGTCGCTGCGCGCAAGGGTGGCTGGCGCTACCAGTCGACGCGGTGGCTCCGGCGCAACCGCGTTGCGGCCACCCTGACCGGATTGATCCTGCTGGTTGCCTGCGCGGGCGTGGCCGGCATCGCTTCTAGCCGCATTCAGCTCAAGCAACAGGCAGTGGAACTGCAGGCACTGGTCGACTTCCAGAACAGCATGCTCGGTACGATTGTCCCCGATCAGGTCGGCCGGCATTTGCGCGACTCCCTGTTTGGCCAGCTCGAGCAGGTTGGCGCAGTCACGACCGACCAGACTCGACACTTGCTTGAGGGCGTCAACTTCACGGACCTGACGCTGACGACACTGGATCATGCCCTGTTTGCGCCAACGCTCGTCACCGCCCGGGAACGATTCAAGGACCAGCCAGTTATTCTTGCCGCCCTGCTGCAAGCGCTGGCAGTAAGCTATCGCGAACTGGGTCTTGTCGAACTGGCGGCACCGGTCATTGAGGAGGCCGTGCATCTGCGCCGGACGCACCTGGGACCCGGTCATCCGCAAACCCTGGCTTCACTGCGTGAACAAGTCTACCTG
>JBLRWT010000580.1:0-1938 GCA_047921095.1 Wenzhouxiangella sp.
CCGTAACGCGCTGATCGTTCTTCCGGCCGGCACTTCTTGCCCTGCGGGCAAACCGTACCGGCCTGCAGAACGGCGCTACGGCTACTGTCACTCGCGTCGCAGCGCAGGCAACGGAGATAGGGCGGTTTCGCGAAGCGAAGAAGCCCTATCGGAGTGCCGTCAAGCGCGTACACGATCTGCGGCTTCTCCGACAAAACGCGCTCCGTGCAGAGTTGTTCAGAGGCTCCCTAGTACGACTGTGTTATAAATCAGTGTATTATAGCGGCACCTTAACCTAAATTGTGAGGTGCGCCATGGGAAATGAACTGGAAAGCCGGTTTGAGAGCTACGGTGACAAGATTGCTGGAGCACTGATGCATGCTGACCGTGATCAGCCTTGCCGCTGGTACCTCAAGGGGCTGATGCTGCCGGGCAAGCGCAAGAGCGTGGAGCCGATGGCGGCCCGGGTTCAACCGGATAACGTTCGGTCCGCTCACCAGTCAATGCACCACTTGGTGGCTAACTCGCCCTGGAGTGACCGCGCGCTGCTTGCGGCGGTCGCCGAGCAGGTTCTGCCTGAGCTGCTGGGCGATGAAGGGTCCGTGTGGTGGATTGTCGATGACACGGGTTTTCCGAAGCGGGGCAAACACTCGGTGGGCGTGGCCCGTCAGTACTGCGGTCAGACGGGCAAACGGGATAACTGCCAGATTGCGGTGTCGTTGTCGATTGCCAATGCGCGCGGCAGTTTGCCGATCGACTATCAACTCTATCTGCCACGTGAATGGGCTGAGGATGGCGAGCGCCGCGACAAATGCGGTGTACCCGAAGAGATGGTATTTGAGACCAAGCCGGCCCTGGCGATGCGACAGATCGAAGCGGCCTTGTCGGCGGGCCATCGGCGCGGTGTCGTGCTGGCCGATGCGGCCTATGGCGGCGACACGGCCTGGCGTGAACAGTTGGCTGGGCATGGTCTGTCCTATGCGGTGGCTGTTCGTTCAACCACCACGGTCTGGTGGGGCGATCATCAACCGGTACCGGAACCGGCCTCGACTGGCCGACGTAGCCGGCCCCGCTGCCGGGTACAGCGCGATGAGAACCATCAGCCGATTTCGGTGCTCGATCTGGCCCATGAACTGCCCAGGCGGGCCTGGCGCGAAGTGAGTTGGCGTGAGGGTGTGGCCGGCAAGCTGAGCTCTCGTTTTGCTCGTGTGCGCGTCCGAGCCGCCCAGAAGGATCGCCCTCGAGACGAAGAATGGCTGATCATCGAATGGCCTGAAAACGCTCAGGAGCCAGCCCACTATTGGTTCAGCAACTTGGCCCATGGAATACAGTGGAAAGCCATGATCGATACGGTGATGGGGCGCTGGCGAATCGAGCGTGACTATCAGGAACTCAAGCAGGAACTGGGGCTGGGGCAGTATGAAGGGCGCAACTGGCGCGGCTTTCATCATCACGCCACTCTATGCATCGCGGCTTATGGATTTCTACTGCTGGAACGCTTGTCCGGCAGTAAAAAAAACGCCGCTCGATTCGAAGCGCCTGCCATACCCGAAGGCTTCCGGCCCCGGGGGGCTCGATCCCATGCAACGCCATGAACCAAGCTCTATCGCAACCTGGCGTTTTCGTTTGGCCCGGATCATTGCCAAGACCCTGCGACGATGCCCTTGCTGTGGGCGAGACAGGCCAGATGGTTATTTATAACACAGTCGTACTAGGGAGCCTGGCCCGGCCGGCAGCTTGGTTGGGCGCTGTTGCGTCAATGAGAAATGTAGTGTCCCAACCCTGCAACACAGTGGGCCGGGGAATTGCTCGTCTTGACCTGTTCTTTTTCTAAATACCTCCCGAAAACAAATACCTGGCTGCTTGCTGGTCCGGTTGGCACGCATGCTGCAAAGCCAGGTTGCCGGCAGCCGATGGTTGACCGATCGTCGGCAACCCGACCGGAGCTCTGCGGTGCAG
>JBLRWT010000581.1:0-1932 GCA_047921095.1 Wenzhouxiangella sp.
GCGTCACGCCGCCGCTGACATCGGGTCCCAGGTTGGTCGTGAAACTGTAGGTCGTCCAGCCGGCGGTCGGCGCCAGCGGTGCGCCGCTGAGCAATTCCGACTTGGATGTGCCACCGCCCGAAAGTTCGGAGAACAGCTCGGCAAACACGACCCCGCCGGCACCGGAAAGCGTACCGCGCATGTCGAACGAAACGGTGACCACGGCGCCGGGAGTGAGGTTGCCAGCTTCCAGGTTGGAATTCTTGATGAAATTATCCATACCTGCATCGGTCGGCCCACGCACGGGTACGACAAGGTTCGCCGCATAAGTACCGGACGACGGGTTGTCGGTAACGATCGCCTGGATGCCGCCGCCCGGGAAGGTTTCCCACCCTTCGAACGTGCCGGTCTCGAATCCGCCGTTGACGACGATGTTGTCACCGACCTCGCCACTGCCACCATCGCCTGCCGTGCCGCTGAAGCCTATGTCAGTGAGCAGGAACGAGAACGGCGCGGCCTGTTCACCCACCGGTCCGAGCAGGAAACCCTGGTTGCTGGCAATGGTTGCCGCAAAGTCGGTCAGCGGTATCGACAGCTGATACCAGCCATTCCCCAGAGCGGTTGAGCCCGCATAGGTGGCCACATTGTAGACTCTGCTGGTGTCTCCACCTTCGATGAACCTGACTTCGATTGTGCTCGTCGGCAGGCCCTTGACCTTGAAATTGAATGTCTCGAAACCCGCCGCGAATCCCGGTGCATAGCCAGTCAGTGCTATCAACCCAATGTTTGCAATGGTACTGGCACTGGCACCGGCACTGGCACTGGCACCAGCGCTAGCGAGGGCAAAGGTAGCGGCGCCGCCACCATCGCCCGTACCGATCACGATGGAGACGTTGTCGAAGAAGACATCGACACCGCAGCCTTCGACCGGTCCGCAACTGGCTTTCAGTTGCAGCGTCACGCCGCCGCTGACATCGGGTCCCAGGGTCGTGGTGAAATTGTAGGTCGTCCAGCCGGCGGTCGGCGTCAGCGGTCCATCGGTGAAAATCTCCGCCTTGGATACGCCTTCACCCGCAAGTTCGGAGAAGAACTCAGCAAACACCACGCCGCCGGCGCCGGAAAGCGTGCCGCGCATGTCGAAGGAGACCGTGACCTCGGCGCCTGGAGTGAGGTTGCCCGCTTGCAGGTTGGCATTCTTGATCAGGGGATCGGCCGCTGAATCGCCCGGTCCACGCACGGGTACGAGAAGGTTCGCCGCATAAGTCCCGGACGAGGGGTTGTCGGTGACGATCGTCAGGACGCCATTGTTCTCGAAGCGCTGCCAGCCCTCAAACGTGCCGGTTTCGAATCCGCCGTTGACGGCGATGTTGCCATCTATACCGCCCCCGGTGTCTCCGCCGCTCCTGACCCGCAATGCCGGATTGAAGTCAGCGTCACCAGTGAAGGAGAAGTCGAACGTCGACCCGGAACCCAAGTCATCGACCACCGGTGGCGGCAGGTCCACTGTGACACTCGGATCGGACGCATAGACTACCGCGTCCGGAATGATCCCGGGGTCGGCTCCTCCACCGTCACAGCTGGCCACCTGGGCGATCTCGTCGAAATAGAACGTCCAATCTTCCGGGTTGTTCTCGGCGTCACCAAGGGCGCCGAGGTCGAAAATAAATGTGATCGAATCGCTCGAGAACCCGGCTACGTTGCCCGAGAAATCGAAGCACAGCTCCTCCCAGCTACCACTGCCGCTGTGGTTGACCGTGCTCTCCTTGCCGAGTTCCGGGAGGCCAGAGACCGCATCTTCGAGCTTGAACAATACCGGCACTGGCCGTGCCGACCAGACCTTCATCGTGAAGACCTCGCCCTTGCCGAAGTCGATCGGGTCGCTCAGTACCAGTGTCGCGCCGCCGAAGACCTCGCCGGCGAACTTCTGCATGCGCGCCGTCTGCGCCGTCGTGT
>JBLRWT010000582.1:0-1924 GCA_047921095.1 Wenzhouxiangella sp.
GCTCGCGGGCGCAACCTGCATGCAACCGCGCGCATCTGCGCGCAGGAGTTTGATGGCAAGTTGCCGGATGATGCCGACAAGCTCGAATCGCTTCCCGGTATTGGCCGGTCGACAGCCAACGCTATCGTCGCCCAGGCCTTCAACCGACGCGCGCCGATCCTGGACGGCAACGTCAAGCGGGTGCTCGCCCGCCATGCCCGAATCGACGGCTGGCCGGGTCAGGCAGCTGTCCTGGCACGCCTTTGGGCCGAGTCCGAACAACGCACGCCACAGGATGAGGCGGCAAACTATACCCAGGCCATCATGGACCTTGGCGCGACCGTTTGCACCGCACGGCAGCCAGCATGCAGCCGATGTCCGGTGGCGGTCGATTGCCTGGCAAAGCTTGAAGACCGGGTTAGCGAGTTACCCGGCAGGAAGCCACGTCGGGAGCGGCCCGTTCGGGCCTCGACATTTTTGCTGTTACAGGATGAGATGGGGCGTTTGCTGCTGGAACGTCGACCGCCAACCGGGATCTGGGGCGGATTGTGGTGTTTTCCGGAACAAAAAAGCTTCAACTTATCGGAAAAGCGGCACGAGCATCCGGCTCCGGCTGTGATCCAGCATGATTTCACCCACTTCCGGCTCGATCTTCACCTGCGCCACATCACTATCGCGCCAAACCAGGTCAGCGAGGGTTCCGATCAGGCCTGGATGAGCCGCGCCCAGGCACTTCGAGCTGGCCTTCCACGCCCCATTCGCCAGGTCATCGAAGATCTGGGCCAGATAGTGCACCAGCCCTGAGGTATGATCTGGCTCTGACCCAAACCGCATACGGCAGCCATGAGCCGCATCATCCACTGCGCTTACCTGAACGAAGATGCCGAAGGGCTGGAGCGCCCTCCGCTACCCGGCGAACTGGGCCAGAGAATCTATGAACGCATTTCAAAGCCCGCCTGGCAGCGCTGGCTGGCTCACCAGACGATGCTGATCAACGAAAAGCGCTTGAGCCCGATTGACCCGGCCCATCGCAAGTACCTGGTCGAGCAGGCCGAAGCTTTCCTGTTTGGCGGCGAGGTTGATGAGGCTGAAGGCTACGTGCCACCAGAATCCTGATCCAGAACGACGCCCCGCTGCCCGCGAGGTCCACCCAGCCGTTCCTGCTCGGTGCGCAATGCATCGTGGTCCACCGGTCGAATGCTGGTGATCCGGCAGGTTTCCCGCCCCAGCTGCACGTGATCGAAGCGGGTCAGAAGATTGCGCGTCCGGTTCTGGAGCATCATGACGGGGTTCGCTCGCAGTTCGGGCTGACAGTGCGGCGACAGCTCAAGGAGGTAATGGCCGCGAGCGCCGAAGTCGATCATGACTGCCTGCTCACCGGCAGCTTCCCAGCCGCGAATAGTGGCGAAGCGAACCCGGTCTTCCGGCATTCCGGCGTATCGCATGTAGATCGCTCCTGGATCCTCTTCGGGTTGCTCTCGATCTGCCGTCGGCGCACATGCCATGAATCCGGCCACCAACGCCATGATGAAAACTCTATTCATTCCAAATTACACCAATTGCAAGCTAATCGCCTGAATTACAAGCTGTAATTTGTTGACTACGGAAAATTGCGGAAATTCCAAGTCCATTGACTGTTGACTTCCAGCAGCCAAACCGTTTTAATACCGGGCTTCGTGGCGCCCAGCGCACGATCCGGAAAGGCCAGGTAGCTCAGTCGGTAGAGCAGCGGATTGAAAATCCGCGTGTCGGCGGTTCGATTCCGTCCCTGGCCACCATCTTTTCAGACTGAATTATCTCCCTCCGTAGTACCCTCTTTCCTTCGAACCGCCTATCCGGCTGCGCCGGGCGGTTAGATTGCTGGCCTGTTGGCCAGCGAGCTCCGCTGCGCTCCGGTTCCGTCCCTGGCCACCATCTTTTCAGACTGAATTATCTCCCTCCGTAG
>JBLRWT010000583.1:0-1918 GCA_047921095.1 Wenzhouxiangella sp.
GTAGCCAGGATCAGTTCCAGAGCTATGCAAATGCCGCGCCGATCCTCGACTTACTTGCTCCCGGAGGAGGTGGACCATTCGACGATAGCGGATCCAGCTGCCGGGACGACTTTGTTATACTCGGTGGTATCTGGTCGGCCTATTTCCAATCTGTCTGTCCCGATGCATACCTGCAGGATGCCGGCACGTCGATGGCCGCACCTCATGTTGCCGGAGCCCAGACTCTGTTGAGCATAAGGTTTCCGCAGGCATCTGCGACTGGCATTCGCGACTGGATTAAGGCATCCGGCACACCAATATCCTTTACCCAGGGCACTCAGAACTACACAAAGCCACGCCTGAACCTGGATCAGGCTCTGATTGCGCCTCCAAGTACAGCCAGCGGGCCTTCAAATGCAACTGTTTCACCGGCAATGTGTTTTGGCATCAATGATGTGAGCTGGGATTCAATGCCTGATGCAACCGAATATCAAGTACAGGGTTCCCTGTCGTCTACCTTCTCTTCCCCGTGGACACTCTTTAGGGGCACAAGCACATTTATTACAGTTCACGTACAGCAGCCAACTTACATTCGGGTGAGAGGCTGGAACATGGTCTCTGCTGGCCCGTGGTCCGTTGCAGGTCAGGCGCAGTACTTTTCTAGCTGCCTGTAAGACTTTCACGAGCGTGCGAACCGAGGAGTTATTATTCATGCCACGTATTTTCATACCCATCAGAACAATGCTTCTGGGTCTCATGATCTTCATCTGCGGGCTTGGCACCTGGCTAGTTTCCACACCGGCACTGGCACTTATTGATTCGGTGAACGTCACCGTCGGCGACGGGCGGCCAAGTCCGGATGGGCGGCTCCATATGGCAGTAAACGGAATCCGCACCACTTCTGCCGGTTCCGAGGTCGAGGTAGTGGACGTCCGGCTGGAAGATGCCCAGCTTGAAATCGTTCTGGACTCGTTTCCGGGCTCTCTTCCAGCATTCAGCACCTTCGGATTGTCGTTGGTGATCGATGCCGTGCCGCCGGGAGAGTACACCGGCCTGGTGATGGCCGGAAGTGACGCCACGGAGTCGGAAGAATTGTGGCAGGTGGGCGAGTTCGACTTCGTCGTGCTCGAGCCCGCGCGCCATCGAGCTCCGATGCCGATTCGCGTGTGGCCGCCAGACCCGACGACTCTGGACGAAACCTGGTTGCTGGCCGAACCGGTTTACACCTGCAGCGAGATGCAGTTGGACGATTCCGCCCTCGTTATCGACGAGACGCCCGTCAGCTGCGTGGATGGACAAATGCCGATCACACAGCCCTTTCCCCTTGGCCGCTTACCGGAACAGGTGCAGAGCCATTTGCTCGACTATCGCATCGAGGATCAGGCGGCCGGACAAGCTAATATTCTATTGACGGTACGCGACCAGTTGAGCTCTCGCCTGGCCGGCTCCTGGTACGACCCTGACCAATCCGGGCATGGGTTGACCATCGAAGTCCTGGATCCTGGGACCCTGTTGGTCTATTGGTATACCTTCGATCAATTCAGCGAACCCTTTTGGCTGATCGCCATGGGCGACCACCAGGGCTCGGGACTCGTGGTGCTCGACGCCACTATGGTGGAAGGCGGTACGTTTCCGCCGAATTTCGATTCGGAGTTGATCGAGCGTACCAATTGGGGAAGCTTGGAAATCCAGTTTCATTCGTGCAGCCAGGCTACCCTGGCATGGGCGCCAGCAATTGCCGGATTCGAGGCCGGTGAAATGTCGCTGACACGCCTGAGCAAGGCCGCAGACAACAACTGCATCGATGCCCCGCCAGATTCCGTTCGGGTTCCCGATTGGTTCCGGAACGCCGATTTCTACTTCCGGGTGGGTGACTGAGGCTGGTCAAGTGAGAAATCGAAAGCCGAAGGGCGCCGCGTATAATCTTTCAGTATGCCCC
>JBLRWT010000584.1:0-1901 GCA_047921095.1 Wenzhouxiangella sp.
GCCAGTGCGCCCGGGTAACTGGCACCGCCGTTGGCATGGCCAATAGTGGTGGCGACAACAACGGTCGTGAGGCCGCCGAGGCCTATCAGGCCTGTTACTCGGATGTTCATGCCCACTGGATCAAGCGGCGAATCGAGCTGGCCGAGGCCGGACAGCCCCCGTGCCTGGCGCTGATGACCGGCATGGTGACTACGCGCATGTCTCTCGGATCGTTCGCCAGCCAATTCGAACTAACGCTCGAGGAGCTCGATGACAGGCTCAATAGCCACGTCGGCGACCTGGTGGTTGATCAGTGTCCCGATCAGTCCGGTCTCATTCTCGGACGCGCTCAGTAAGGAAATCACGATGGCAACCGAAGCCCTGAATGCGATGATTGCCGCCATGCAGCGCTACCTGCGCTCGGCGGGCATGACCCACAGCGAACTGGCCCGGGTGACGGAGTTGCCCGTCGAGCCGACCAGTCATCCCAAGCAGCAGGTGTCAGTCGCCCAACTCCAGCAACTGTGGCATCTCATTCAGGACAAACTGACCGCCTCACTGCAGTTCAGTCGCCAGGTTCGTCCGCTGATTGAATGCCAGCTTGCCCGCGGCAAGGTGCGCGTCGCCACAGTCGCTGCGCAACTGAACATGAGCCGCTACACACTTTACAAGCGGCTCAAGGAGGAGAACCAGACTTTCGCTGGCTTGCTCGAGGATGTCCGTCGGGCACAGGCGCTGGTCTACCTCCAGGAGCGCCAGCGCCCGCTGAGCGAGATTGCTGAACTGCTGGGATTTTCGGAACTGAGTGCGTTCAGCCGCGCATTCAAACGCTGGGTTGGCATGTCACCGGCAGTCTACCGGCAAACCTGCCTTCAGTAGCTAATCAGCCGCGCGCCCGACCCAGGTAATGGACGAAATCGTTCACCGTGGTCAAGCTGTCGGCCTCGGCATCCAGTATCCTCAGCCCCAGCCTGGCCTCGGCGTCCAGGATCATCTCGACCATATCCAGCGAATCGGCACCCAGATCCTCGACCAGCCGTGACTTGCCGTCGACCTGACCGGCGCCGATGTTCAGGTGCATGGCGACAATCTCGCGCACGGCGCTTTCAATTCTTTCCAGTATCGTTCCGATCTGATTCATGATCGACTCCTTGAGGATCAGAAACCTTCGGTGGATGTAAACAGGCCAACTTTCAGATTGCGGGCATGGTAAATCTCCCGGTCATCAACCGAAACAATGCCATCGGCAATCCCCATGATGAGCTTGTGGCGCACCACGCGCCGGATATCGAGTTCATAACGCACCAGCTTGTTGTCCGGCAACACCTGTCCGCTGAAGCGCACATCGCCGACCCCGAGCGCCCTGCCCCTGCCCTGTCCGCCGGTCCAGGCCAGGTAGAAACCAAGCAATTGCCACAGCGCATCCAGGCCCAGACACCCCGGCATGACCGGATCGCCACGGAAATGACAGGCGAAAAACCACAGATCGGGCTTGATATCGAGTTCGGCCACAAGGGTGCCGGCGCCACGCCCCTCGATCGTCCCGTCGATATGGGTAATGCGGTCCAGCATCAGCATCTGATCAACCGGCAGCACCATGCCGCCGCCAAACAGACGGCCATGGCCGCAATCGACAAGGTCGGCCTTGCTGAACTGGTGTCGATCCATCATGCCGCATTCAATCTCCCGGGAACATCAGCACAGTTTGCCCTGTTGCCGGCGCAATGACATTGACTGCCGGTTGGAGATTCTTGACCGTCGGTTGATTGATCGCGGACTGTTGCCTTCGACCTTCCTTCGCGCATCATTGAGCCTGGCAGCGGCGAGTCTGTCCGGCCAAACTCATCTATACCCGCTCGGACGAAGGTCGGTTGACGCTGCTCCAGGCCAGGATGCGGGCTTTCTCCAATCAGGCCAGCATC
>JBLRWT010000585.1:0-1899 GCA_047921095.1 Wenzhouxiangella sp.
CTCGAGCAGGCCCGCCGGGAAGGCAGGGTGGTCTACGAAGGCTGGGAACTGCGCCGGGACGGCTCGTCGTTCTTCGCCCACAGCATTCTGACCCGGATGAACGACACGGGCGGCAGGTTGCTTGGCTACACCAAGGTCACACGAGATATCACGAGCCAGAAGCAGGCCGAACACGAACAGACCAAGCTGCAGTCGATCCTGAATACCGTGGTCGACCCGTTGCTGGTGATCGATGGCGATGGACTGATCGAGACATTCAACCCGGCTGCAGAACGCGTTTTCGGCTACGAGGCCAGCGAGGTGATGCACCGCAATGTCAGCCTGCTGATGCCGAGTCCGGTCAGGGAAGAACATGACGGCTACCTGAGTCGCTACCGGGAAACGCGCGAGGCGCGCGTTATCGGGATTGGACGGGACATCCACGCCCAGCGCAAGGATGGCGAGGTGTTTCCGGCCGAACTCAGTGTTTCGGAAATGTGGGTGCAGGGACGTCAGAAATTTACCGGCATCGTTCGCGACATCTCGGCGCGCAAGGCCGCCGAGGAGGCGCTGCAGCGCAGTGAGCGACGGCTGTACCTGGCCCTGGAGGCCGGCAACATCGGCGTTTGGGACATGGATGTCGAAACGGAAGTGGTGATCGCCACCGGGCCGCTGTTCGAACCACTGATCGTGCCCGAGGACAATGCCGCTGACTTGACCGGCTGGATTTCGCTGAATCATCCCGATGATCAGGCTGTGATGCGAGAACAGTTTGACCAGATTGTCAGGGGCGACAGGGAGCTGATGGAACTCGAACACCGCTTGCAAACCCGCACGGGCGGCTGGTATTGGTTGTTTACCCGTGCCAGTGTGTCCAGGGTCGACGAGAATGGCAAGGCGTTGAGCATGCATGGCGTGACGGTGGATATCCACCAGCGAAGGGTCACCGAGGAAGCGCTGCGGAAAAGCAAGCTCGACATGGAGATGGCAATCAGGGACGCCGACTTCCACTTGTGGCACCTCGATGTCACCACCTGTTGCCTGACCGATCTCGATGAACTGCTCGAGACGCTTGGATACGCCGAAGCGGCAGATACCCACTCGGTCGAGTTCTGGCGCTCGTTGCTGCATCCTGACGACCTGGCGCACTGGAGTCGGCAGGCCGTTCTGCCCTTGCCCGAGGAACTCCAGGACGATGGTGTCGAATTGCGCCTGCGGACGAAAGACGGCAGCTGGCGCTGGCTGATAACCCGGGCCCGGGTGACGGAAACTGATGCCCGAGGCCAGCCGCTCATCATCGCTGGCACCTGTATCGATATCACCTCGCGCAAGCGGTCAGCCGAGCAGTTGCTGCACGCAGCCCAGCATGACTCCCTGACCGGCCTGCCCAACCGGGCCCTGACCTATGCCCTCGGCGAGCACCTGCTGGAGTCCGCTCCGCGTCATGGGCAGCGTAGTGCCGTATTGTTCGTCGATCTGGACCGTTTCAAGCCGATCAACGATCACTACGGTCATGCGACCGGAGATGCTGTCCTGCAGGAGGTCGCCAACCGGCTCAAGAAATGTGTTCGCACCGAGGATGTGGTCGGGCGGCTCGGTGGTGATGAGTTCGTGGTGATCCTGGCCCAGGTTGGGAAGGTCAATGATATCAGCAAGGTGGCGGCCAAATGCCTGGCCGAAATCAGTCGTCCCATCCTTCACAAGGATCTGGAACTGGCGGTCTCGCCCAGCATTGGCATCAGCCTGTTCCCCGCCGATGGCGGCGATATGGACGCGCTGGTCAAGCACGCCGACATCGCCATGTACCACGCCAAGCAGAATGGCCGCAACCAGTTCCGGTTTTTCACCTCCGCCATGAACAAGCAAGCGAAATCCCTGCTGAAATTCGAAGCGCGCATGCGGCGCGCCATCGATCGCCAG
>JBLRWT010000586.1:0-1894 GCA_047921095.1 Wenzhouxiangella sp.
CGATCACGCGACCCATCGGGTGCACTTTGGCCCGGGCAACAGCCTGGAGATCGAGCCGGCTAACCGCGGCATCGGCCGTTTCCTGGTAGCCCAGGGCGCCGCCTGGGCGAAAAAGAAGTGGTCGCACTACCGCGTCGACGGCGTCGACCTGGCCAACAAGGACGCCCTCAACGAAGCCACGCGCCTGCGCCGGGATCACTTCCTGCGTATCCAGGGCTTTGATGTTGCGTACGCCGATGTCCAGCATTTGAAGGGCAACGTGCAGCCGAGCAAGGTCAGCGATGTGCTGGACAGCTGGAACACCGAAAAGCTGCAGTTCGTGGAGATTCTGGAAGCGGCGCAGATGCTGCAACAGGCCGAGCAGAACCTGGCGGAACAGGAAGTGAAACTGCGCAAGGAAGAGGAAAAAGTCACCAAGTTCAAGCGCGAAGACAGCGGGTTGCGCTTCACGATTACGTGCCTGGTGGCGTTTACCGTGTTTCAGGCGGGGTTGTTGATCTGGATTGCGACGCATCGGTAATCCGGTTTATCAATTGAAACCGGATCAAAATGTGGGAGCGGGCTTGCTCGCGAATGCGGTGTGTCAGTCACCGGATATCTTGACTGAGCCACCGCATTCGCGAGCAAGCCCGCTCCCACACTGACCGCGTTACCCACTTGGAAGCGGTTAAACCCTGGCGGCAAACACCGCCTGATGCGCCCGGCACTGCTCGGCCGTCAACATGAACACGCCATGCCCGCCGCGCTCGAACTCCAGCCAGGCGAAGTCCACTTCCGGGTACAACGCCTCGACGTGAACCTGGCTGTTGCCCACCTCGACAATCAACAGGCCCTTCTCGGTCAAGTGATCTGCCGCCTCGGCCAGCATCCGCCGAACCAGGTTCAAGCCGTCGTCACCGCAGGCCAGGCCCAGCTCCGGCTCGTGCTGGTATTCATCCGGCATGTCGGCGAAGTCTTCGGCGTCGACATACGGCGGGTTGGACACGATCAGGTCAAAACGCTGGCCCGGCAAACCATCAAAGCCGTCGCCCTGAACGGTATACACGCGCTCATCGACGCCATGGCGCTCGATGTTCTGGTTGGCCACCTCCAGCGCTTCGAAGGACAGGTCGCCCAGTACCACTTCGGCGTCCTGGAACTCGTAGGCGCAGGCAATACCGATGCAACCGGAACCGGTGCACAGGTCCAGAATGCGTGCCGGCGGTGTGCCCAGCCACGGTTCGAAGCGGTTTTCGATCAGTTCGCCAATCGGTGAGCGGGGAATCAATACACGCTCATCAACGATAAACGACATGCCGCAGAACCAGGCTTCCTTCAACAGGTAAGCGGTCGGCACACGCTCGTGGATACGGCGGTGCAGCAACCGTTGCACGTGGGAGATTTCCTCTTCTTCCAGGTTGCAATCCAGGTAACTGTCGGCAATTTCCCATGGCAGGTGCAAGGCGCCGAGCACCAGTTGCCGGGCTTCGTCCCAGGCGTTGTCGGTGCCATGGCCAAAAAACAGGTCTTCCCCATGGAAACGGCTGACGGCCCATCGGATGTGGTCGCGCAAGGTGCGCAGGCGGGAAGTGATCACGGGGGCAAGCTCCTGGAAAAAACGACCGGCGATTCTAACAGTCTTAAGCTGTACCGACGATGTACGAAAAAACCCTTTGCCGCACGTCGGATTTCATCTTAAACGTGGTTTTTGCCTAAACGTAGTGCCCTATTGACATCGCTGCACGCCAACAACGGCGTACCTTACGATGGTAGCGATTCACAGAAGCGCTCAGCCAGAGGACAATGTCACAAAAGCCCCACTCACAGGAGCCCCAGAATGTCCGTTCCAAAGACGATGTTTCAACTCAGCGGTCGTGGTTACGCAGCGGCGAACCTGAACCATGCGACCCTCGTG
>JBLRWT010000587.1:0-1888 GCA_047921095.1 Wenzhouxiangella sp.
GCGCACCCGTGCGGCGCTGGTAGAGGCAGGCGATACGTCGGCGTTGTGATTGTAGGTCTGAGGTCTGAGGTCGGAGGTCGGTGCGTCGGGGGTCAGTGGTCGGAGGACTGGCCTGCTTGAAAGTGTCCCTGGATACGGGCTAACCTTGCCGGCCTGACCCGGGTTTCCAGTTTTGTCTCGAAGCCGGGTGGTTGTTTCTCCTTCCCATCGCGGTGAATCATGAAATATTTCAGCAAGTCACTCCTGGCCATCCCGCTTTGCCTGTTCATCTCGATGGTCGCAGCCGACCAGGCGATCCCGGAGCGGATGGTCGAAGCCGAGAGTACCGTCACCACCGAGGGTCAGGTCACCATCAATGGCCAGCGCATTGGCTACCAGGCAACAGCCGGAACGCAGCCGGTGTGGGGCGAAGATGGCAAGGCCATCGCCTCGCTGTTCTATGTCTACTACCAGCGAAGCGGCGTTGAGGATGTCTCGACCCGGCCGCTGGTGTTCTCCTTCAATGGCGGCCCCGGTTCGGCATCGGTCTGGATGCACATTGGCTACACGGGGCCCCGGTTTCTGAGGATCGACGATGAGGGTTTTCCCGTTCAACCTTACGGTGTCGTGGAAAACAATCACTCGATACTTGATGTCGCCGACATCGTGTATGTCGATCCGGTCAACACCGGCTTCTCGAGAATACTGGGCGAGGACGTTGATCGTGAAAAGTTCTTTGGCGTCGAGGCCGATATCGACTACCTTGCCGACTGGATCGACAACTTCGTTTCACGACATGGTCGCTGGACCTCGCCAAAATATCTGAAGGGCGAAAGCTACGGCACCACACGCGTCGCTGGCCTGGCCCGCCAGCTTCAGGGCAGGCACTGGATGTATATCAACGGCGTGATCCTCGTATCGCCGACCGGGCTTGGCCTGGAGCCGCCGGCGATGACGCCGCGCTCGGAGATTCTCAAGCTGCCTTATTACGCTGCAACGGCCTGGTATCACGATGCGCTGGAGCCTTCGCTGCAGGAACTCGATCTTTATGATTTGCTGCCGCAGGTCGAGGCCTTCACAATTGATCAGTACCTGCCGGCCGTGGCTCGCGGCGGCACGCTGGACCATGAGTCCCGCGATGAAATCGCGGCAACGGTCGCGCGCTATTCCGGTATCGGCAAACAGCTCATCATCGATCACAATCTGACCATCCCGGTCGGCTTTTTCTGGAAGGAACTGTTGCGCGACCAGGGCCTGACGGTCGGCCGGCTCGACTCCCGGTATCGGGGCATCGATCGCATGGACGCGGGCGATCGTTACGATCACGATCCGGCGTTGACCTCATGGAATCATTCGTTCACTCCGGCCATCAACCACTACCTGCGCGAGCACCTGGGATACGAGACCGACTTGAAGTACAACATCTTCGGCCCCGTTCATCCCTGGGATCGCAGCAACGACACCACGGGTGAAGACCTGCGACGTGCGATGGGCGAGAACCGGTTCATGCAGGTACTGGTTCAATCAGGCTACTACGACGGCGCCACGGATTACTTCTCGGCCAAGTACGTCATGTGGAGCATGGACCGCAGCGGCAAGGTCATGGACCGCATGCGCTTCGAAGGTTATCGAAGCGGCCACATGATGTATCTGCGGCAGGAAGACCTGGCAGGTTCGAACGAACATATCCGCGAGTTCATCCGTGATTCGATGACCCGAGGTGAGCCGGCCCGGTATTGACCGGATGCGGATCGCCCTGGGTGGCGCCACTCCGGCGCCAGACACCAGCAATCCGGGGCTCGATCCTGTCGTACTATGTGATCCCGCTGTCGGGCTTCCCGCAGCCAATCAACTCGGGAGCCTCTCTGATGCCGAAATCAACACTCGTTTTTGCCGCGCTGCTAATTGC
>JBLRWT010000588.1:0-1883 GCA_047921095.1 Wenzhouxiangella sp.
CAGATCCCGGCTCTCCGCTTCGCTACGGCCGGGATGACACATCAGCTGGCGCGTTTCCTTTCCACCCCTTCACTTATTATCCACCATCACCTCGCGCACCAGCGGCACCGACACGGTCCGCCGTTCACTCAGGGCACGAATTGCCAATTGCTCCATCAGGCGAGCGACGCTGGCTGGGTTTCGCGCGCTGCGGCTGATCAGGTAGTCGATGGCACCCCGCCCGAGAACGACTTCATGCTCGGCTGCCAGGCGCCTGATCAACTGAAACAGGTCATCTTCCTCGAGCGGCTTCAGGGTCAGGCGTGTGGCCTGGCCGAGTCGTGAGCGCAGGTCCGGCAGTTCGAAGGCCTCGCGGCCGAACCCGCTCATGACGACGCCGGTCTGTTCCGAACGCCACCGATTGAGGGCGTTGAACAGCAGCATTTCACTCTCGGCATCACCCGCCAGGGTATCGATATCGTCGACGAAAACCCAGTCCCCGCCTGCCTGCGACAGCAATCCGCGATTGGCATGAAGCGCCAGGGAAACAAAACTGGCAATAGTGCCGGCGCGGTGGCACTGGCCAAAGGCTGCTGCGAGCAGGTGGGTGCGGCCACTGCCGGCAGGTCCACCGAGAAAGTACCAGCTGCCAGCCTCGAGTCCGCGCTCAAGGGTGCTGACAACGACCTTGTTGGGGCCGGCGATGAAGTTTTCGAAGCCCGGCCGTCGAGGCGGCTTCAGGGCCAGGGGAATTTGATGCTGACTCACGCTGGCACAGAAGCTGAGGTTCAGCCCACCTTGCGCGAGCGGCTGACGACAATGGCCTTGCAGCCCCACAGCCAGATGTACTGAACGAGGGTGGTCACACCCATGAAGGCCACCAGCCACTCAAGCCCGATCTGGGCCTCGGTCGGCAATGGCAGGCCAGCCAGCCGGACCAGCACGAACCACATCAGAAACACCTGGCAGAAGGTGTTGAAGCGTGACAGCTGGGTCGGTTGCGCTTCAAGAGGCTCTATCTTTACATGGTAGGCCCAACTGCCGATCACGATGACCAGATCCCGAATAATGACCACCGCGATCAGCCACCATGGCAGCTCCGCAAGCCAACCCAGCGCCAGGTAACAGGCCACCATCATGATCTTGTCGGCGGCCGGGTCGGCAATCTTTCCGAAGCGGCTCTGCCAGTTGAATCGACGCGCGAGCCAGCCATCGAGCAGGTCGGAAATCCCGGCGACGACCGCCACGAACAATGCCCAGACATGGTGGCCGGCCAACAGCAGGATGACCAGCGGCGGGACGGCCAACAGCCGCCCGATACTGAGGATGTTGGGAATCTGGCTCCGGTTCACTGTTGCAGACGCAGGTACAGTCGTCCATCGGGTTCGAGACGATCGACAGTCAGGATTCGACTCAGCGAGATGGCATCATCCAGGCCACCACCGGCCAGAGTCAGTTCAAATTCAATCTGGCGGCCGCGTGCACCGATCACGCGCAACTGCTCCACCACGCTCAGGCCGCCAAGATAGGACGAGACTTCGGCATATTGAACCGGGTCGACGATTCCCTCGACAACGATTCTCTGGAGTTCGCCGCCGGCATTATGGCCCCTGTGAACGGCGTAACGGTCGACCAGGATTTCCAGTATGCCCTGCATGCCGAGTTCGATCAGTTTTCCCGGCCGGTCAGCCGTCAGCGTCATGCCGCCATCGCGACCGTCAAGACGCCAGGACCAGCGTCCGGTCCAGTAGCCGTCCTGCTCGCGCAGGTCGAGCATGGCAACCACGCCGGCCCCGTAACGCCGGGCGCCGGTCACGGCGGCATCGATAAAACCGCCCCGGATATCGGCCAGCTGGACCTCGGCCATGTCCAGCGCGTCTCCGAGGGGGCGAACGATGTCGAGC
>JBLRWT010000589.1:0-1883 GCA_047921095.1 Wenzhouxiangella sp.
CACGTGGCCGGCATTGAACTACAGGAGCGACTTCCGATTCGCGATTTTCCGGCCGGGATGGGGGCAAGCCCGGATCAACGCGCCCCAACCCGGCCCGGGTAGCATCAATACCCGACCGGCACGCCACAATTTCGCGCCGCGCCGGCAAGTCTCTTGTCCAGGGTGAACAGCGGCAATTCCTGTTGCCGCGCCAGCGCCAGGTAAGCCGCGTCATAAACGGACAGACCCTGCTCGCGGGCCAGCGAAACAGTGTCATCGGGATCCTCGACCAGCACCACGGCAATCGGCAACCGGCTCAGCAAGTGCAGGAATTCGTTGCTGTCCTCAGGCGCAATCCGGCCTCGCCGCTCATTGACCACCAGCACATTGCGAATCTCGTACCACCAGATCGCCGGCACCAACGCGCCGCCGGTCTGAATACGCCCCAGCATTTCTTCGGCCGCCTCGCTTTGCTCGTCCTGAAAGCAAAGCGGCAGGAAGACCGAGCAATCGGCAACCAGCGCCGCCATCACCAATTGGGAAAATCAGTAATCATGGCCCACATGCCGACTTTCCAGCAGCTCGCTCAACGGCACCGGGGAAGTCCTGGCGCGGAAATCCTTCAGCGCGCGAAATACCGCCGCGTCATCCTGTTCGTCGGATTCCCGAAACGGGATCAACCGCGCCACGGGCCGCCCGCGCCGCGTAATCACCACCCGCTCTCCAGCCTCGGCCCGCCGCAGCAGGTCCGCCCAATGCGTCTTGGCCTCGAATGACCCAATCTCCATGCCAGCTCCTGAATGAACCAGTCTACCGACTAGTCTATACATTCGCGCACCCGGCGGCAAGACCTGCCCCGCCATCGCGGTCGGATACCGCTCCTACATGGCCAGCGGCCCGCCCGTTGTAGCGAACTCCGATTCGCGATTTTTCCGAATACCAGATCGCGGTTGAAAACCACTCCTACATGGTCTGCGATGCACTACCGACAGTTCAGGGCCGGGGATGACCACCACCCCCCAGTGCCGCCCGCGCATCCCCTTGTAAAACCTGGCTGACGACTTCCTCCACCTCGGGACCGGCATTCAGCCGGCGCAGGGATTGGGCCAGCAGATCGTCCTTGCGCAACTCATCGGCGACATTTTCCAGCATGCGCCCGATCACATCCCCATAGGCAAGCGCCGCCTTGCCCCAGGCCGGATCGCACACCTGGGGCCACGCCCGGCGCATCATGCACAAATCGATGAAGTCGCGAAACAGCGCAGGCGGCGGTAGCCGTCGGCCGAGCTGCACAGGAAGTCAAGATCATCCGAACGCCGATACTCGCCCAGCAACATCGAAACCGCCGTGCCGCCGGCAAACCAGCACCCGCAGTCGGCCAGCAGCCCGGCATCCATCCGGCCCAGCAAATCGGCCAGCATCCGGTGGCGCTCATCCCGAAACATTCAGCACTCCATGGCCGTACTCGCGCTTCAGGCGTTCGATCAGGGCCTGTTCCCGCGGCAGCAAGGCCCCGGGATCGACAAATCGCCAGTTCGCCTCCAGCAACTGCAACGCCTCGGACTCGGCGATCCAGTCATCATCGGCGCGCTGCCAGGCAAGCAGGCGAAGATTGGGATAACGATGCAGCGCAATGCCGGGCTCGCCGGCATCACCGGTCTCCAGACGCAGCCCCAGTGCGCGCAAAACCCGCATGACGCGCCCCACCGACGCCCCCGGCTTGCCGCGCTCCAGCTCCGACAGGAACCGCATGCTCAGCCCCGTACGCCCCGCCAGATCCTCGAGCGTCAGGTCGTGTGCCTGCCGGGCAAGCCGAATCTCGCGCCCCAGCACGACCGGCGAATCGAGTGGTGTACGGTCAGTTACCTGCATTTGCCCAATGTAGCATGATTTTCCCAATCGGG
>JBLRWT010000590.1:0-1881 GCA_047921095.1 Wenzhouxiangella sp.
CCCCGGCGCGCAACTCGCTCATCTGCATGGTCCCGGAACCGGTGTCCACATAGACTCGGGCGCCAATGGCGTCGCGATTGACCTGTCCATGACCACGCAACTTGAGTCCTATCCAGTTGCCGGTCTTCTCGGTGTCATTGCGGTAAAGACGATAGCCGGGTGATTGGTTCCAATGCCCCAGCACCAGATCTATGCGTCCGTCCATGTTGAAGTCGATCCGGGCGGCAGCTTGTGTGGCCCGGACCTGATCAAGGCCGCTGCCCTGGGTGACAGAAGTGAAAGTGCCATTGCGCTGGTTGAGAAACACCCGGTCCGTGTCCAGCTCGGTTGAAGTGCTGCCACTGCCGAGGGCAAGGAATGCATCGAGCCAGCCGTCGTTGTCGAAATCGGCAAAGAGGGTCCCCCAGCCAACGCCGGAAACATCAAGTACTGTTTCTGGGTCTTCAATGAAAGACAAGGGATCAACAGAGGCGCCGCGCAAAAGCACCTGTTCATCGATACTGGAAAAATACAGATCCCAGCGGCCGCTGCGGTCGATATCGCCTACAGCAATACCCATTCCGAATACCGGTCGTTCGGTGCCGGAGGCTGTGGCAATATCTGAAAAACACCAGCCGTCGCAACCCGGGCCCTCGTTGCGCCACAGGACGTTGCCCTGGAGCTTGTCGTTGACCACGTAGATGTCCGGGCGGCCGTTCAAATTCAGGTCTGATATCACGACCGCCAGGGCTGGTCGAGCCAACCTGACCTTGTCTTCCGTGTTGAATGATGTAGAGATATTGGTCCAGCTGCCATCGCCGTTGTTGAGCACGATGCGATCAAGGTTGCCAGGGTCGTCGATATCGGGTTGTGCGCTGTTCGGAAGTATTCCTATGTACAAATCCAGGTAACCGTTGCCGGTCAAATCCCCCCAGGCCACGGCATCGGTGCGAGGCGGGCTCACGCCGGTGGCGGCATGGTCGAGCGCGGCCGTGATGACGTTTTCAAAGCCCTGGCCGGAAAGATTTCTCAGCAACAGATTGCTCTGCCCAAGGCAGCCCACATAAAGATCAGGCCAACCGTCGTTATCAAAATCGGCTGCTGCTGCAACACTGCAGCGCTGGCCTGCAATCATGCTGTTGATGTCGTCGTCTTCGATGAATTGACCGTTACCCTGATTGAAGAATAACCGGTTCGGTTGAGTGTATCCGGTGACGAAAATGTCTGGAAAACCATTGCCGTTGAAATCCGCCACGGCAATCCCACCGGCGGGAATGTCGGCCTGATGAGGCGGCTCGAAGCCGGATGCGGCAGAAACATCGCTGAAGGAAACAGCAAAAGACTGGGCGCTCAAGGCGATTGTCGGTAGAACGGTTGCAGCCAGAAAGAACAGTCGCGTGACGAGTGAAAGCCGGTTGTGCGGCGCACTACCATTCAATTCGCATGGAAGCAACCAAAAATTTTGACCACTCCGGGTTCTCCCCGTATACTCAGACGGCACAAAGTTCAAAAAAACAGTCTCCAGTTCGGGACAGATTACAAAACAAGGGCGGCGGATTCCTTACACATGGTGAGGCATTCGACCGTTCATGAAACCTTATAGAGGGTCTATAAATGAAATACAAGTGCAGGGTTTTTTCAGCCAACGGGTTGATCCTTATTGCGGCCATGTTGTTGCTGGCCGTGCTGGTTCCGGCTCACGCCGATCTGCAGGAGGGCGGGTCGATCGACATGCAGGCCCAACTCAGTCCGGCCGATGAGCAAGGCCGCTACGTGTACCTGGTCGAGTTTTCCGCCCCGGGTCTTTTGCAGCGCATGAATCGCGCTTCCGGCACGCGGCTGGATATCTCCGCGCCAGCTACGCAGGCCGCGTTGAGCGAAGTCAGAAACCAGCAGGCTGAG
>JBLRWT010000591.1:0-1880 GCA_047921095.1 Wenzhouxiangella sp.
CCCGACGCGGTGGGACGTGTGCAATTTGAGGCGATGAACTCTGCGCGAGGCCGCGCGGAGTGGTTCAGTGATTTCTGACCGGGCGGCGACCACTGCTCAGCGCGCCGACAATCAGGAGCAACACGACGGTTCAAGCGACCTGGAGCGATCCCTCATGGAGACTACAGTGGATGAAACGCCGTGGCAGGCCACGACTGCGTGAGTATAGGCGCTTTGAACGGCTTCCCACGTTTATGCCTCATCCGCCATGGCCAGGCCAGTTTCGGGACGGCCGACTATGATCGCCTGTCGGAGCTGGGCCAGCGCCAGGGGCTGGCATTGGGCGAGCGGATCAGCGCAGAGTACGGTGAGCCGTGGCAGGTCTGGTGTGGCACCCTGAAGCGCCACCGTCAGACACTGGAGCGCGTTGCCCCGGGCCGGACCGGGATCATCGATGCCGACCTCAATGAATATATGGTGGATCAACTGGTACGAAGCGCTGTGGAGCAGGCTGAAGGCCTGGAGCTGACCTTGCCCGGGGAGGAAGCCTTCGCCGATCCAAAAGCCTACCTGGAGACTTTCCTGAACTGGTTTCCGGAAGTGCTTGGCCGTTGGCAAAACGCGGCCCTGAGTTGTGAGCACAATGGCCTGTGGCATGACTTCCATCGCCGGGTTCTTTCTCCCGTCGAGCGCTGGCAGCAAGAACTCGGCTCTGGCAGCAGCGCTGTCGTTGTCACGTCCGCCGGTGTAATCAGCACCATTGCCGCTGAACTGTTGGGCGAGGATCTGGCATGGCAGCGCGAACTCAACATCACCTTATATAATGCTTCGGTTACTGAACTGGTTCAGGACGAGTCCGGCCAGTGGGAGATGATGCGGCTCAACTGCGTGGACCATCTGGCCCCGGAATCAAGAACACTGGCGTGAGCCAGCGACCTTCATCAAATGACAATCAAGGGAGAGCGCCAATGACCAAGCCCGCTATCATCATCACCGGCTCCAGCCGCGGCATTGGCCGGGCCGCGGCCGAGACGCTGGCAGCACGTGGCTACGCGGTCGTTGTATCTAGTCGCAACCAGGACAGTTGCGAGACAGTCGCTCAATCCATCCGTCAGGTCGGTGGTGATGCCGTCGCGATTGCCTGTCATATCGGCCACGAAGACCAGTTGGCCGCACTCGTGGAAAAATCGGTCGACCATTATGGTCGGCTCGATGGGGTGGTATTGAACGCGGCCAGTAATCCGGTCTATGGGCCGTCGGAGCAGGTTGACCAGAAAGCCTTTGACCTGATCATGCGCAATAACGTTTTCGGTTCCATGCGGCTGGCCCACCTCGCCCGACCTCACCTGAAGAAAGCAGAGGACGCGGCCATCGTGCTGGTGTCCTCGATCGCCGGCCGCCTGGGCAACCGCTTCATCGGCGTTTACGGGATGTCCAAGGCCGCTGAAGACCAACTGGTGCGAAACCTGGCGCTGGAGTTGGGGCCGGAAGGTATTCGGGTGAATGCTGTTGCCCCCGGCCTGGTCAAGACCGATTTCGCCCAGGCCCTGCTGGACGATGAACGCATGGTGCGGTATTTTGAGTCGACGACGCCTTTGAGAAGGCTGGCCGAGCCTGACGACATTGCTCGCGTCATCGCGTTCCTGATCGGGCCTGACTCAGGCTGGCTGTCGGGGCAGGTGATTACCGCTGACGGTGGTCTTTCGGTGACCGGAGGATTTTAGAAGTGACACGGAAAATCGTGATCGGGTTTGCCATGCTGGGGTTGTCCTGGAGCTTGGGCGTGAGCGCGCAGATCTATACCTACGTCGATGAAAAAGGGTTGACCGTCTATACCAACGTCAAGCCAGAACCGAATCGCTACCGGGTTGAAAACATTGGCTGCTACGGCACCTGCCGCC
>JBLRWT010000592.1:0-1879 GCA_047921095.1 Wenzhouxiangella sp.
GGGGAACCCTCGACGGCCGGGCATCGTCACGCATCGGTCGACGACGCTGCAGTCGAATGAGACGACCACCCGGAAGCGCGTGCCCATCACTACCCCGGCCCGGACGGTTCTCGATCTGGCACGGAGCGCGCATTCGCGCGTGCTTCGATTGCCGGTCGAACCCGTATCCCAGGCCTCGTGCAATCAGCGCGCCGGTCGCTGCGGAAGAATCGGGCCAGGCACCTGCATCCGCCTGTTCGATGAGGCCGACTTTCTGGCCCGGCCGGAGTACACCGAGCCCGAAATCCAACGCGCCAGCCTGGTTGGCGTCCTGCTGGAAATGCTCGCACTCAAGCTCGGCGAGCCGGAAGACTTTCCCTTCGTCGACCCGCCGCCGCGCCGTCTGTTGGGCGAGGCCTGGCAGACACTGGTGGAACTGGGCGCGATCGATGATGAGCGCAAGCTGACTGCTGTCGGTTCGCAACTTGCTCGCTTGCCGGTGGATGCCCGTCACGGACGCATGCTGATCGAGGCTGCCGAGCGCGGCGTACTGGCCGAAATACTGGTCCTGGTGGCTGCCTTGAGCGTGCCCGATGTTCGCGACCGCCCGCTGGAGCACCAGCAGGCCGCCGATCAGGCCCATCAGCAGTTTGTGGTGCCCGAATCGGATTTTCTGACCTTGCTGAAGCTCTGGCAATGGTGGCAGGACTGCCGAGGCGAGCACTCGCGCAGCCAGGCTGACAAGCTGGCCCGCAAGCAATTTCTTGCCTCCCAGCGACTGCATGAGTGGGGTCAGTTGCATGGTCAGCTCAGCCAGATCGCCCGCGAGGAAGGCCTGAGTCGAGACAAGAAAGCCGTCAGGAAAATAGCAGTACAGCCGGGTCCGAACGACGACTCGAAAAAAAGCCCGCCAATAGAACAGGCTGTTCACCGGTCACTGCTGGCCGGCCTGCTCGGCATGGTCGGGCAACACACCGAAAACGGCGAATATCACGGCGCTCGCGGCCACAAGTTCCGGATCTTTCCCGGCTCGGTGCTGGCCCGGCGCAGCCCCGGCTGGGTGATGGCCGGCGAGCTGGTCGAAACCGGCAGGACCTACGCGCGCATGGTGGCGCCGGTCAAGCCGGAATGGCTGGAACAGCAGGCCGCCCACCTGGTCAAGCGACGGGTCTTCGACCCGCACTGGGATCGGCGCTCGGGTCGGGTCATGGGTTACGAACAGGTCAGCCTGCACGGACTGGTGCTGGTGGAAAAGCGTCGCGTTCATTACGGCCCACATGACCCGGTTGGTGCCCGATTGCTGCTGATTCGCCATGCGCTTGTCCGTGGCGAAGTTCACGCCCGGGCGGAATTCCTCAAGCGCAATGAGCAGTTGCGCGAGGAACTGGCTGAGCACGAACACAAGCGCCGCCGGCGCGACGTGCTGGCCGCCGAGGCGGAACTGGAGGCGTTCTTCGATCAACGTCTGCCGGCCGGCATCTTCACGACCAAGGCCTTTGCCCGCTGGTACGAAGCATTGACGCCGGACGAGCGTGATCGTCTGTTGTACGACCGAGCCACCCTGCTGCGCGATGAGGCGCCCCTGGCCGGACAGGAAGCTTTTCCGGATCATCTGGTGATTGGTGCGGAGCGCTTCCGCCTCGACTATCGATTCGAGCCTGCCAGCGAGCGCGACGGGGTGACACTGACATGCCCCTTGCACCTGATCAACCGCCTGGATGCCGGCCGACTGGAATGGCTGGTCCCCGGCCTGTTACACGAAAAGATCACCGCCCTGATCGCGAGTCTGCCGAAATCCAAACGTCGCAGCCTCATTCCCGCCGCCGAATACGCGCGTGCCGCGGTAGAAGCCCTCGGAGCACCCGAAGGCCGCTTGCTGGAACGACTGGCCCGGGAACTG
>JBLRWT010000593.1:0-1867 GCA_047921095.1 Wenzhouxiangella sp.
CCCTTGACCGACCAGGGTCGCGACCAATTGCTCGAGCTTCCTCACCAACACGCCCTTGCCGTTTCGACCCGGCGATTGTTCGCAGGTGAGGTGGTCAATCCCAGTGAAAACCAGCCCGCGCTGCACATGGCGCTCCGTGCTGACCAGCCGGAGGAATTTCCCGCTGCCGGCGGTCAGGTCGATGTCGCCAGCGAGCGGGATCGTTTTCTGGATGTTGCCGAGCGCTTGCACTCCGGCGCGGCCGGCCTCACCGACCTGCTGCATATCGGCATTGGCGGCTCGGACCTCGGCCCGAGACTGGTTGCCGATGCGCTCGGCAGGAACGACGGTGCGGTACGTGTGCACTGGTTGTCTACCTTGGACGGCCGACGTTTCAGGCGGCTGGTCCAGGGGCTTGATCCGGCGCGAACCGGTGTCGTCATCGCGTCGAAGTCGTTTTCAACCGAAGAATCCCTGACCCAGGCCATTGGCGTTCGAGACTGGCTTGGCAAGTATTTCGAGAATCAGGCCTGGGCGGCGACAGCCAACCCCGACAAAGCACGCGCTTTCGGCATCCGGGGCAGCGGTGTGCTGGCTTTCCCGGCCTGGACGGGGGGGCGCTTTTCGCTGTGGTCATCGGTTGGTGTCAGTGCGGCAGCTTCGATCGGCCGAGAGGGCTTTCAGGAACTCCTTGCAGGCGCTCATCAGGCTGATCGTGACTTCAGCAATAATCCGGATCCGTCCAGCCTGGCCGTCGTGGTCGGTCTGATCGTCCACTATTTGCGCCGCGACCTCGAATTGCCGACCCTGGGCGTCGTCAGCTATGAGCCGCGACTGAGGCTGCTGGGCGATTATCTGCAACAACTCGTCATGGAAAGCCTGGGCAAGGGTGTGGACCTTGATCACCGAGCGCTGGACCAGCCCACCACGCCGCTCATATTCGGTGGTCGCGGCACTGATCTGCAGCATTCCATCTTTCAGGCCCTTCACCAGGGTCCGGACACCCACCCGCTTTTGCTGGTGGGCAGCCTGAGCGATTCATGCGCGCCAGCGGGCTGGCACCGGACCCAGTTGGCGCATTTGCTGGCCCAGGCGACGGCGTTTGCCAAAGGCAGTTCTCGTGGTGAAACCTTCAAGCATCTGCCGGGCAATCGAGCTGTTGCCTTGTTGTTGACCGAAGCAATAACGCCTGAACGCCTTGGTTACCTGCTGGCCACGTTCGAACACGCGGTGTTCGCATTGTCGGTGTTGTGGAACATCAATCCGTTTGATCAATGGGGCGTCGAGGAAGGGAAGCGGCTCGCGGCCACGTTCCGGCAGGCGGACTCCGATCCTGACCGTTCGCTGGATCAGTGGCTCGATCTTGCCGCACGCGCCATGACAGACCAGCAGTAGCGCCCGTCAACAGCGGACGAAAGATGACCAGGAGGCTGAATCAGCGGTCGGCGCGGCGATCGATGTTGCTGATCGGTATGGTGATGATCGGCAAGCCGAGCGCGTCGGTGCGGGTTCGCGCCTGAATCGTGTCACTACGCTGGCCTTCGCCGTTCGGACCGAGGAAATAATACATTTCGGCCACGCCATGGAACTGCTCGAGTGTGATCAGGTTGATGCGCGTTCCCTCTTCGAGACCCGGAACAAAGCCCAGCGGGATGAAAAAGCCCAATAGGCCCTGGTCGGTGCCGAGCGAGGTGTAGAACACGTTCAGAACCAGATCTGCTGCCTCCGGGCTGTCGACGACGTGGATGCCAAAGCGGTTTTCGAGTTCGGCGGCCAGGCGCTGGTCGGCATAAAGGCGCGTCAGGCCGAACTGGATAAAGTGACTCTGGACGTATAGTTGCTGGCCACGCAGTGGCTCGAACTCCTCTGGCGCCAACTTGGCCACCAG
>JBLRWT010000594.1:0-1867 GCA_047921095.1 Wenzhouxiangella sp.
CCAGCATCGGGCCGCGCACCAGGTCGCCAATGGCCCAGACGTTCTCGGCCGTGGTCCTGCAATCATCATCCACCTTGACCTGGCCACGGTCAGTCAGTTCGACGCCGCAATCATCGGCCAGCAGTCCTTCGGAGGCTGCCTTGCGGCCGACAGCGACGAGCAGCTTGTCAAAGGTTTCGGTTTGCTCACCGTCCTTGTCCTGGAAGGTCACCTTGACCTTGCCATCGACCACTTCGGCGGCGGAAACCTTCGCGCCCAGGCGAATGTCGAGGCCCTGCTTCTTGAATTCACGCGCTGCCGCCCGGGACAGGTCCTTGTCGACCACGCCGAGCAGTTCATCCATGGCCTCCAGCAGGATTACTTCGGCGCCAAGGCGCGACCAGACACTGCCCATCTCGAGGCCGATCACGCCGGCGCCGATTACGCCCATGCGGCCCGGTACCGATTCAAACTCCAGCGCGCCGACATTGTCGACCACGTGTTCGCCGTCGATCTCGACGTTGGGAATGGTAAAGGGCACGGAGCCGGCGGCCAGCATCACGTGCTTGCCGGTGGCGGTGAATGCCTCGCCTTCGGTCGGCCGAATTTCGACCCGCCGGTCGGAAAACAGCTTGCCGCGGCCGTTGACGAACTCGATCTTGTTGGCCTTGAACAACTGCAGCAAGCCGCCGTTGAGCTGCTTGACGATCTTGCGCTTGCGCTCGATCATCTTGCCCACGTCCATCGAAACGTTATCCACGGAAATGCCATGGTCGGCGTAGTCGTGCTGAATGTGGTGGAAATGCTTGGACGAATCGAGCAACGCCTTCGAAGGCACACAGCCGACGTTCAGGCACGTGCCCCCGGGGGCCGGCTTGCCGTCGTCATCCTGGCGGTCATCAATCAGCATGACCTTCAGGTCGAGCTGGGCGGCTCGAATGGCAGCTGCGTAGCCGCCCGGGCCACCGCCGATCACGATCAGGTCAAATTCCTTCTCAGCCATGTTCTTGAATCCTTGTCATTTTCGTTTGCATCTTGCCGAATCAACTCGCTTCGTTCGAGTCCCTAAAGCCCCAACAGCATGCGCGCCGGGTCTTCCAGCGCTTCCTTGACCGCGACCAGGAACTGAACGGCATCCTTGCCGTCGACGATCCGGTGGTCGTAGGACAGGGCGATGTACATCATCGGGCGAATCACGATCTCGCCGTTTTCGGCAATCGGCCGCTCCTTGATGGTGTGCATGCCGAGGATGGCGCTTTGCGGCATGTTCAGCAGCGGCGTTGACAGCAGTGAGCCAAACACGCCGCCATTGGTGATGGTGAACGTGCCGCCCTGCAGGTCTTCGAGCTGAATGGAACCCTTGCGTGCCTTGTCGGCAAACTCGCTGATGGCTGATTCGATTTCAGCCAGCCCCATGCGGTGGGCGTCACGAACGATGGGTACCAACAGGCCGCGGTCGGTGGATACGGCGATGCCGATGTCCTGGAAGCCGTGGTAGACGATCTCGTCGCCATCGACCGACGCATTGACGACCGGGTGCTTCTGCAGCGCTTCGCAGCAGGCCTTGACGAAGAACGACATGAAGCCCAGCTTGACGCCATGGGTCTTCTGGAAGTCGTCCTTGTAGCGGGTGCGGATGTCCATCACCGCCTTGAGGTTGACTTCGTTGAAGGAGGTCAGGATGGCTGCCGTGCTCTGGGCTTCCTTCATGCGCTCGGCAATTCGTGAGCGCAGGCGCGACATCTTGACCCGCTCTTCCCGCTTGGCCGGAGCCTCCGCACGTGCCTCCGCCGGAACGTCCGCTGCCGGGGCCGCGGTCTTCGCCTTGCCGGGAGTATCCTCGCGCGCCGGAGCGCTGGGAAGGGAGAGCGGCGCGGTTTTCCCCTCC
>JBLRWT010000595.1:0-1864 GCA_047921095.1 Wenzhouxiangella sp.
CTGTTCTCGCCGGTTCGGGAAACCCTCTCACCCGGTGATCTGGCCGACTGGCTGCTGGAATCCGGCATCGAGGCCCGCTTGCAGATCCAGCTCCACAAGGTGCTCTGGGGCGATCAGCCGGGGCGCTGATTCCCGGCCCTCGTACTTTTCGAGTTTGATCCCGCGAATTCGATGGGGAATTGTGCTCGCATCGGCGTACCGCGCCACCTCGCGTTAAACCCAGTCCTTCTTCAGCAGCAGCTCGATCTACTTCAGATTTGTTGCAAATAGCGAAAAAGTCTATCCGCACGGCAGCCCCTTTGCTCGTTTCTTGCGGCCATTTCCGATTCAGTTGTCAGGCGCACGGTTTTTTCAGCCGGTGCCTGAAATGAACCAATGGTCCGGCGGCGTCAATGGCGAGCCGGCCTTTCTATTTTCTGCAGTCTTATTCGGGATGGACAAATACATGAAACTTTCAATCAGAGTTTTAATTGGCCTGGTACTGATACTGGCGGGCGGTTCGCTACAGGCCGCCGAGCTTTATCGGATGGAAAATGCAATCCCCGGCCAGTACATCGTGGTTTTCCACGAGCAGTCAGAGGAAGTGCAGCCCGGCCAGCAAGGCCGTGATCGGCGGCCCGAGCATGCCAGCCAGACAGTGCGCGAGGCGGTCATGAAGCGGGCCGAACGCCTGGCGCTGGATTACGACCTGATCGTCGACCAGGTCTACGTGCACGCGTTGCAGGGGATTGCCGTGCGTGCCAGCGAAGCCAGGGTCCGGCAGATGCTCAATGACCCCGACATCGCCTTTATCGAGGAAGATGCCGAGGTTTTCCTGACCGCGACCCAGAACAACGCGCCCTGGGGCCTGGATCGCATCGATCAGCGCGATCGTCCGCTCAACGGCACGTATATCTACAACACCGGCGCCTCCAATGTGCGGGTCTACGTGCTCGACAGCGGAATCCGTGCCAGCCACACCCAGTTCGGCGGTCGTGTTCTGTCCGGCGCCACCGCGATCCAGGACGGTCGCGGTACCGGTGACTGCAATGGTCACGGTACCCACGTCGCCGGCACCATCGGCGCCTCGACCTGGGGCGTGGCCAAGAGCGTGCGGCTGGTACCGGTACGCGTGTTCGGATGCACCGGCGGAAGCTCGAATTCCATCATTGCGGCCGGGATCGACTGGATCCGCGGCAATGCGGTCAAGCCGGCGGTGGCTAACATGAGCCTGGGTGGCCCGGCCTCCAGCGTCATCGACAACGCGACCAATAACCTGATCAACAGCGGGGTTACGGTCGTGGTTGCGGCGGGCAACGAGAACCAGAATGCCTGCAACGTATCCCCGGCCCGGGTTTCGGCCGCGCTGACGGTCGGCTCCACCACCTCCACTGATCAGCGTTCGTCGTTCTCCAATTTCGGCAGCTGCGTCAATCTCTTCGCGCCGGGCAGCAGCATCCGTTCGACCTGGAGCACCAGCAATACCGCGACCAACACCATCAGCGGCACCTCGATGGCCGCCCCGCATGTGGCTGGTGTGGCGGCACTCTGGCTGGCCAACAATCCAACGGCGTCGCCGGCCGCGATTCGAAACACCATCCTGAACCGCGCCACGACCAATCGCCTCAGCGGTATCGGTTCGGGCTCGCCCAACCGCCTGCTGTTCTCGCGCTGATCCTGCAGTCCTTTCCGGCGTCCCCTGCGGCGCCGGAAATTGCCAGGCCGGACTGTGCGTACGGCCCGGCTGCCTGTCAGCCCTTGCGGTTGTCGTTGATTTCCTTGATGCGATAGACAAGCTCCAGCGCCTCGCGCGGCGAGAGTCGGTCGGGATCGACCTCCTCGAGCATTTTTCGAATCGGGTCGGGCTTGCGCTGCCCGGCAGGCG
>JBLRWT010000596.1:0-1860 GCA_047921095.1 Wenzhouxiangella sp.
GGAAACGGAAGTTGTGTCACGGTACCGATGCCATCGACTGGCGAGAAAGAATGGGCAAGGAGCTGGTCTGGCTGCGCAAGGCGGCACGCCTGGGCAACTACAGCGCCCAGCACAGTTTTCTCAACAAGGTTTTCTCCGACAGTCGCCCCAGCGGCCAGGCCGCGCAAATGGCCGAGGACAAGCAACTGGTGCTCGACATTGTCGTCGGCCGGCTTCAGTCGCGCGACTTGCTTGTGCTTGAGCGCCTCGCGGCATTTGTCGGCAAGGGCTATTTCGGCCCGCCCGATCCGGTACTGGCGCAGGCATACGCGCAAGCTGCAATTCTGGCGGCCGAGCGGCTGGCGCAATCGCCATGGCATCTGAACAACCCCGAGCCGGCGCGCGTGAAGCAGTTCATCGACATAATGCGCTTCAACTCGCGTGATTCGCACCAGGTACTGACGCCAGCTGAGCTGATGGAAGCCGAAGACCTTGCCTGGAGAATTGCCTGGCCGGAGGCGCAGCCATGAGCCGGAAAGCCTTGATGTTGCTGGCCCTGGGTTTCGTCGTGCTGGGCGGTACAGCCGCATATTGGAACTGGCACGGTTTAGACAGCCAGAGGCAGACGGCTTTTCAGAAGCAAGCCGATGAAGCGGGGGAGGCTGCAGGCCGAACGCAAGGTCCGCCGAGGCGGCAGCACATCGCCGATGGCAGCCCCGAGCTTCTCCCACTGGCCGAATCCGTCCGGCCCAACATCGTGACCTACAAACAGGGCAAGCCGCTCTGGGAGCTTTCCCACAACGAGCTGCACGAACATGTGGACGACCTGCGCGCGCTGGCAGATGCCGGCTGGGGTCAGGCCGTGTTTCCGCTGGTGCGACTGGTTTCCAGCTGTCTTGGAACTCAACCTGTCCGCACCGAACAAGAGCTTCGCGATCAGGCCCGATCAATGCGTGCGAACAGTCTGGACAATCAAGGTGATCTGCCGGACGATGAAGTGCAGCGCCGGGTTGCACTGGCGGACCGGTGGCTGGAATACCAGCTGCAAGAGTCCAGCCGCAGGCGCGTAGCTTGCGCCGCCGTCACTGCCGCCGATGAAGATCGAATCATCGACTGGCTGGAGCTGGCGCTGGAACAGCGTCATCCGGAATTCCTGGCCGGTTATCTGCGCTGGGGATTGCTGCCCGCAGACAATGCCTGGAAGATTCGACATGCCGAGCGGCTTGCGGACTTCAACCGCCGCTTCGAAGCCGCATATCTCGACGGGGTATATGCCGGCGAGCGCAAGATGCTGGACCTGACCTGGAAACTGTATGCCACGCGCACGGTGTTGCCCGAGCCCGATCGCTTCAAGGCTTTCGCTTTCAATCATGCCGCCGACCTCGCAGCGCGCGAAAGCACGGGGATGACACGCGAGTACATGGACAGCTATCGGTTGGAAGCGATCGAATTGAACGCCGCGCAGGTCGACGACGCGCGTGCCGAGGGCGAGCGTATCTACGAGCGCTGCTGCGCCGAAGCGCGCATGCCGAAGTAGATACCGACCAGCGCCAGGACCGCGCCGGCCCATTGCCAGGTGCCCAGGCGCAGCTCGAACAGCGCCATGTCCCAGATCATCGACAGGGTCGGTTGCAGCAACAGCAGCAGGCCGACGACCGAGGCCGGCAGACCGGGCATGCCGCGCGAGATGGCCAGCCAGCCAAGCACCTGGCAAACCACGCCCAGTGCGATCAGCGAGGCCAGCGAGCCTGCATCGGGAATGTTGAAGTCATGCCCTTCGGCCAGGTTGATCGCCGCCAGCATGATGCCGCACAGCACCGAGACCTGGGCCAGCCGGGCTTCGGCCGGAATGGCTGTGGTCGTGGACTGGTAGCCTCTGAG
>JBLRWT010000597.1:0-1837 GCA_047921095.1 Wenzhouxiangella sp.
ACAGCTATCTAGGGCCTGAGGCGATACCCCGTGCGGAAGATCCGCTCCACCACCACCAGGGCCACGGTCAGAAACAGCAGGATCATGCCCAGGCTGACCACCGGGCTGACGTCGCTGATGCCGTAGAAGCTCCAGCGGAAGCCGCTCACCAGGTAGACCACCGGGTTGACCAGAGTCACCGCCTGCCAGAAGGGCGGCAGCATGTCGATGGAGTAGAAGGTGCCGCCCAGGAAGGTCAGCGGGGTGATCACCAGCAGCGGGACCAGCTGCAGCTTCTCGAAGCCATCGGCCCAGATGCCGATGATGAAGCCGGCCAGGCTGAAGGCGAACGCGACCAGCACCAGGTAGACGAACATCAATGCCGGATAAGCCACCTCGATGCTGGTAAACAGACTGGCGGTCAGCAGGATGATCAAGCCCAGCACCACCGACTTGGTCGCCGCGGCGCCCACATAGGCCAGAACCATTTCGAACGCCGAAATCGGCGCCGACAGGATTTCATAAATGGTGCCGGAAAAGCGCGGCATGTGGATACCGAACGAGGCGTTGCTCAGGCTCTGGGTAAACACGGTCAGCATGACCAGACCGGGGACGATGAAGGCGCCGTAGCTGACACCATCGACCTCGCCGATGCGCGATCCGATGGCCGATCCGAACACGACAAAATACAGCGCAGTGGTAATGACCGGGGTCGCCAGGCTTTGCCACAGGGTACGCTTGAACCGACCCATCTCGAACAGGTAGAGCGCCATGACGCCGCGACGATTGAAGCGTGGAAAGGATCCTGAACTCATGCGCTTTCCCGGACCAGGTTGACGAAGATATCCTCCAGCGAACTCTGCCGGGTGTTGAGGTCGGTAAACTCCAGGCCGATCCGGCTGATTTCGCGCAGCAATTGGGGCACGCAGTCGGCCTCATCACCCGAGGCGAAGCTGAACTCCAGTTCGCTGCCGTCCTTGTTCAGCGACAGCGCCCAACCGGCCAGGCTGTCAGGAATGCTTTCGAGCGGCTGCGACAGATGCAGGGTCAGTTGCTTGCGTCCCAGCTTTTTCATCAAATCAGCCTTGTCCTCGACCAGGATCAGCCCACCCTTGTGAATGACCCCGATGCGGTCGGCCATTTCCTCGGCCTCTTCGATGTAATGGGTGGTCAGGATGATCGTCACGCCGGCCTCGCGCAAGCGTCGCACCAGCGTCCACATGTCGCGCCGCAACTCGACATCCACGCCGGCAGTAGGTTCGTCCAGAAACAGCACCTTGGGCTCGTGAGCCAAAGCCTTGGCAATCAGCACACGGCGCTTCATGCCGCCCGACAGGGTCATGATCTTGCTGTCGCGCTTGTCCCATAGCGACAGATCGGTCAGCACCGATCTGACATGATCATCATCTCGCGCCAGACCGAACAGGCCGCGGCTGAAGTTGACCGTATCAAGGACAGTCTCGAACATGTCGGTATGCAATTCCTGCGGCACCACCCCGACTTGCGCGCGGGCGCCACGGTAATCGCTGATGATGTCGTGACCGTTGATCCTGACCGTGCCCGCCGACGGCGTGACGATGCCGCAGATGATGCTGATCAGGGTGGTCTTGCCGGCACCATTGGGACCCAGCAGAGCAAAGATCTCGCCGGCCTGGATCTCGAGATCGGTCGGCTTGAGAGCAACCGGCCCGGACGCATACTTTTTCGACAAGCCGACGATTTCAAGAATGGCAGGCATGGGCTACGTCAGTTCAGGACAGACCTTCATATGACGCTTCCGCACCCCGATTGCAATGCCGGCGCGGCTCGATCCGATGATCAGCCCGATCAGCCCGATCAGTCGTCGTCAGCGCTTACT
>JBLRWT010000598.1:0-1835 GCA_047921095.1 Wenzhouxiangella sp.
GTTCTTCCTGCGCTTTTTTCAGGTTTTCCTGGACCTTCTGTGCCTGCTGCATCAACTGCGCTATGTTGCCTTTCATTGTCTAATGACTCCGTGATTCGGTGGGCCTGATCGATTCGCGCAAGACCTCGGCGTCGAACCGCTTGCACAATTTGTTGACCAGCGGGTCGTTGTCGATGGCCGTTTCCGCCTCGGACTGGCTGCGCTCGACCCGGGTCTGCTCCAGCCGAGCAGGAGTCGCCATATCAGCACTCTTGCCCGCCTTGATCGACAATCTGACCGGGCCACCGAGGTATGCCACCAGCGCTTTCTCCAACGCCTGGCGAAAGCGCTCGGTCACCAGCATCAAATCATCCGGCGCGGCCTTGAAAGTGATCTGGGGTTCGCTCACCTCCCGCACAAGCAGCAGGCCGGCGACCGAGCGCACCGAACCGTTGAGCTTGAGCTGGCCGAGCACCTCGGCCCAGTTGTCGGCACTCAGGTTCTGGTCAGCCCGCCAGGCGGTCCCGGGCTCATTGAGCGACTCCACGGGTGCCGGCGATGATTCTGGTGTCGGCGGTCGCTCCTGCACGGACGATAGTTCTCGCGCCGGCGATGGTTTCCCGCCCGGTGCGGCAGTCGCCCGCGAGCCCGCGGCAGCCTCGCTACCGCGTGCGGCCGGCCGCTCGCTGTCAGCACCACGACCGCCGTTGTTGTTATCGTCAGCGGGCTGGAATGCCAGCATCCTCAACAACGTCATTTCACAACCGCTGCGCGCATTGGGCGCCAGTTCGAGGTCACGACGCCCGGTGATGGCAATCTGGTAGTAAAGCTGCACATCTTCCGGATCAAGGCTGGCGGCCAGGGCCAGCAACGTTTCCCAGTCGGAGCGGGAATCATCCCGGTAATCCGGCAGTTTCTGTATCAGTGCGACCCGATGCAGGCCCTCGGCCAGGTCAAGAAGCAACTGGCCCATGTCCCGGGCCTGGGCAAAGACCTCGCCGACGACTGCGATAGCGCGCCCGGCCTCACGAGCCGCCAGCGCTTCGATCAGTTCATGCACGTGGCGCTGCTCGACACTGCCGAGCATGTCACGTACTTCAGCTTCCAGCAGCTTGGTGCCGCTGGCCAGGGCCTGGTCCAGCAGACTCAAACCGTCGCGCATGCTGCCATCGGCGGCCCGGCCCAGCAGGGTAATCGCCTCCGGCTCCGACTCGATGCCTTCGGCCTCGAGTATGCGCTTGATCTGTTCGCCCACCTGATCGGGCGAGAGGCGACGGAGGTTGAACTGCAGACAACGCGAAAGGATGGTGACCGGAATCTTTTGAGGATCGGTCGTTGCGAGGACGAACTTGACGTGTTCCGGCGGCTCTTCGAGCGTTTTGAGCAGCGCATTGAAGCTGTGGGTGGACAACATGTGCACTTCATCGATCAGATAGACCTTGAAGCGGCCATGGGCCGGCGCGTACTGCACGTTGTCCAGAATTTCGCGGGTATCGTCGACCTTGGTGCGCGAGGCCGCGTCGATCTCGAGCAAATCGACAAAACGACCCTCATCAATGGCCACGCAATGCTCGCATACGCCGCAGGGCTCCGCGCTCACCCCCTCCAGGCAATTCAGGGATTTGGCCAGAATGCGGGCAATGGTGGTCTTTCCGACGCCACGAGTGCCTGTAAACAGAAAGGCATGATGGACCCGGCCCTGGGCCAGGGAGTTGCTCAACACTTTCACGACATGAGATTGGCCGACCAGCTCGGCGAAGTTGCGCGGCCGCCACTTCCTTGCAAGTACTTGATAGCTCACGAAAAAAAGATCCTTTAGGGCAATACGATAAGGTGGCCGACGGGCCAGCCTGCCG
>JBLRWT010000599.1:0-1834 GCA_047921095.1 Wenzhouxiangella sp.
CGGCGAGGTCAGTTTTACCGATGTTCGCCTCCCGGCCAGTGCCATTATCGCCGGGCCGGGAAAGGGTTTCGAAATTGCACAGGGCCGTCTCGGACCTGGGCGCATTCATCACTGCATGCGCCTGATCGGCCTGGCCGAACGGGCTCTGGAACTGGCGTGCCGACGGGCCCTGTCTCGTGAAGCATTCGGTCGCCCGCTGGCCAAGCTGGGCGGCAACGCCGAGCGCATTGCTGATGCTCGTATTGGTATTGAACAGGCTCGCTTGCTGGTGCTTAAAGCCGCCTGGAGCCTGGATCATCGCGGGATCGTGCGCTCGATGAGCGAAGTCTCCCAGATCAAGGTGGCCGTGCCGTCCATGGCCCAGAAGGTGATCGACATGGCCATGCAACTGCATGGCGGCGGTGGAATGAGCGACGATTTTCCGCTGGCTGCCGCCTGGACCGCTGCCCGTGCCCTGCGCCTGGCCGATGGCCCCGATGAGGTCCACCGCGGCCTGGTGGCGCGCTTCGAACTCGGCAAGTACCGTTAAAAGTACTCGAATCGGTAGCGGTTCGCCATGTATCTACCGCCCCCCATCGACCGCACACCGCGAATGCCTTGTCCGGCCTGCGGCCAATTGACACCGAAAAAGGACGCCGAATGCGTCCATTGCGGGCGTGTCATCCCGGACGCCTATCGTCAAGAGCAGCGTCGACTGGGGGCAAAGCGTCGCCAACGCGCCAGGGCCGCCGCGATGGTGCTGGTGCCATTGGGATTGGTCTTGCTGACCCTGATCTTTCACCGCGCAGGCTTCTAGGGAGCCTCTAAAGAGTTATTTATTCAGAGGCTCGCTAGCAACGTTCGCGACCGAATGCCCGTTGCGGTATCCTTGCACGCTGTTTCTTCAAGTGTGAGTATCGTCCGTGTCCCTTCGCAAATTCCTTGTTATTCTGATTTCCGGCCTTTTCCTTTCCGCCTGCGGTGATCCGGCGCCTTACCAGGCGGGTGAAGCAGAATCCTCTACACCGGCGAGCGAAAGCGTTGCCGATGCAGTCGGTGAAGAAGAGCGCGTGGCGCGCCTGGATGCCCTGTATGAGCAGTATTTCGAGGATTCGCTGGCACTCAACCCGCTGCGAGCGACCTTCATGGGCGACCATCGCTGGTCGGACCGCTGGCCGAATTCGCTGGGCGAAGAACATCGCGCCGAGGCGCTGGCCCTGCAGCAGGACTACCTGGCGCGGCTGCGCGAGATTGGTTCGGAGGGCCTTGAAGGCCAGAACCTGCTCAGTTACCGGATGTTCGAGAGCGATCGGCTGCGCTCTATCGAGGGGGCAGAGTACCCGGATCACCTGATGCCGATCAACCAGTTCCGCAACCCGGTCAATACCCTGGTGATGCTCGGGTCAGGTACCGGCGCACAGCCCTTTGGCACCATCGAGGACTACGATAACTGGCGCCGGCGCGCCAGTGAGTGGGTGGTCTGGGCCGACCAGGCCATCGTCAACATGCGCGAAGGCATCGAACGAGACCTGGTGCAACCGCGCATTCTGATCGAGCGCACCCTGGAGCAACTCGACAACCACCTGGTCGACGATCCCACCGAAAGCCTGCTCTACCGGCCCGTGGCTGAATTTCCGGATGACCTGGACCCGGATGAACTCGAGCGGATCAGCAGCGAATACCAAAGCCTGATTGCCGATACCCTGATGCCGGCCATCCAGCGTCTGCGTGATTTCCTGGCGGGTGACTACCTGGCCGCCAGTCGCGAGACGGCCGGCATGCACGCCCTGCCCGGCGGCGAGGAATGGTACGCCAGGCTGGTCGCCAATACGACTACCACGGACCTGACGCCGGC
>JBLRWT010000600.1:0-1833 GCA_047921095.1 Wenzhouxiangella sp.
GGCCATTCCGCATCGTCGATCTGTCGAGTCAGAATATCGACTTCGATGCCCGCCCGACCCAGCGCAAGCGATACTTCCTTGACGTAGACCAGTTGGCCGCCAAAGTCGGGGTGCTCGGTCAGGTAGGCGTCCTCGCGATCGAAGTTGCCCTGCGGATTGAGAAAGGCGATCTTCATGGACCGTCTGCCGCTGGACCATCCGCCGCTGCCGGCCTGTTGAATGGCTTGCCAGCCGGACCCTGGCTGACCGTGTAGTCATCGTTGACCAGCAGGTCGGCACGGGCTCGATGCTTGGAGATGATGCCGTGCTCGATCTTGAGTACCTGGTCGATGAACGGGTCCAGTTCCGAGGCGTCGCGAATGCGCTTCTCACGGTGGGCCCGTGTGCGCAAGTAGCTGCGGTCAATGAATATTCGCCAATCGGCGTTGTGCAGCAACAGGGTGTAGGTCCCTTCCACGATCAGTACGCGGGCGTGGGACAGATCAATCTGCTCTTGATCGATCCGGTCTGCGGCATAGTCGACCAGGGGTTTGTCAATGGTATTGCCAGCGCGGAATTCTGACAGATGCCGATCGAGCAGATCCAGGTGCACTTCGTTCGGTCCGACCCAGTTGATGTCCTTGCGACGGGCACGGTCGTTGCTGCGCGGCGGGTAGACAAAATAATCATCCTGCTGCAGCACGGCGGCATGGATGCCTTCGGCCTCCAGTCGCAAAGCCAGGGCGGCCGCGGTTTCTGATTTTCCGCTGCCGGATTCGCCGGCGATCGCAATGACTTTTCGGTCCTCGGAATGGAGCAAATGCGAACGAAGGTGATCAAACGCCTGATCTGCAGCGAGTTTGTGATGCGGTTCGATAACAATGCTGTCGCCTTTCACGCGGCCTCCCCTACGAGGTTCAAGTGATACGAACTATAATATCGGGCCACGAAATGCATCCAGAAGTTCCATTCATCCAGCCGGCGAGGAGGCATGATTCAATTAACCTGCGAAACCTACCGGGATCTGCACGCAGCACTCGGTCGTCGACTCGACAGGGTCGCTTCACGCGCCGGTCTGGCCGCTGCACTCGACGCCTTGAAAGAGCATCAGATCGGAACCGGCTTCATCCGCGATCGCCTCGATGAGGTCGAGCGCTTCGTGTTCCCGCGCGAAGATGGCAGCGGACAGTATTTTTCCGCCCAGTTCAACCCGGCCCGCGCGCGACGTTTTGCTGGTGCTGGCCTGAGTCATCCGCCACCGGGTCGACGCAGCATCAACAACGGCTGTTTTCTGTGTGGCGAGAATATCGAATGGCAGCAGGCCGGACGACAATTCGGTTATGACCTGCCATTTTGTGACCGGCGGTACACGGCATGGATGAATCCCTTTCCGCTGGTGCCGGGGCACACGGTCGTCGCCACACGCAAGCATGTCTCGCAATGCTGGGGCGGGAAAAGCGCCGATTTGCGCGCCATCGTCCATGACCTGCTGGAAATGGCTTCTCACCTGCCGGGCTGGATCGGGTTCTACAACGGCGAGGGCGCCGGCGCCTCGATCACCGGCCATCTGCACTATCACTTCCTGCCACGACCGGCTGGCTACGGGCAGATGCCGCTGGAGCTGGCGCTGAAAAACCGGGATCAGGACGGGCTGATCGAAATGCACTACCCGTTGACATTCGGTCATTGGCACGGCAACGTCGAGCAGGTCCAGGAGGAACTGGGACCCTGGCTGGACAACTGGCTGGCCACGGCCGGAGCCAGCTCCGACGCTACCGCCAATGCCATTGCCTATTGCGGAGCAAAACCAGTCTTCCTTGATGTGGACATGGATACTATGGGTCTTTCACCCAC
>JBLRWT010000601.1:0-1831 GCA_047921095.1 Wenzhouxiangella sp.
GAAATGGCTGGCTGCGGACCTTCATTTTATGTGGGCTTAAATGACCGGTCAGGACCAAGTATATCACCCCCCTCCCATGGTTCCTCCCGGGCGCGATCCGTATACGGGGGGGCTGAGCGCGCCATTTCGCTAGCGCGTGGCTTTTTCACCGGGGAATCCACTTTGAAGCCAGCTTGGCCAGCCGGTAAAATAACGTGACTCAATTACAATGGGTTGAACGTACAAAGCCGGCTCTTAGGGTGGATTCTTGATTGGTTTAGTCAAGAACCCACCAAGCCAAAACCGCGCCAATTTAGCCAACCAGGGTAAACACCCTCTTAGAGCCATTTCCTCCGGGCTCGAAACGGCTAAATCAGGGCCGCAAAAATGGTTTGACAAAGCTGCCCCCCTTGACTCATACCTCAATCATCGAGGTTTTGCGTCCGGAGGATATTCCTCGTGGGCGCTTTTTCTTTTACCCACATCGCGGATCCCGATGCAGTCACCGGCCCCCTTGGCCGTGGCATCAGCACGTCCGCCCTGCCCCACAAACGAGAACATCCTCATGGACCTTGTCTTCGCGCCAAGCGAGATCGAGACGTGGCCGATCGACCGGCTGCGCCCCTATGCCCGCAATGCCAAGATCCATGGCGACGATCAGGTGGCCAAGATCGCAGCCAGCATGGCCAAGTTCGGCTGGACCGTGCCCTGCATGGTCGCTGATGACGGTGAGCTGATTGCCGGACACGGCCGGGTGCTGGCTGCGACAATGCTGGGGCTGACGGATGTGCCGGTCATTCGGCTGGGGCATCTTGATGAAGCTGAACGGCGGGCCTACCGGATCGCCGACAATAAACTGACCGAGTTGGGCGACTGGGATGAAGCCATGCTGCGCGACGAGATCGCCGGGCTGCTGGCGGAAGATTTTGATCTGTCACTGCTCGGGATCACGGACGCAGAGCTCGACGCACTGCTGCAAGACCCCGATGCGCTGGGCGCTGATGGTCCGGTCGAAGGCGAGGATGACATACCGGAAGTGCCGGTGACACCTGTCTCGGTTCTTGGTGATCTCTGGCAGCTTGGGTCGCACCGGCTGATCTGTGGTGACAGTACGTCGGCCGATGTGGTTGGACGCCTCCTCGGCGATGTGAAGCCCCTGCTGATGGTCACCGATCCACCCTACGGCGTCGAATATGATCCTGGCTGGCGCAATCAAGCGGGTGCCGCCAAGACCAAGCGCACCGGCAAGGTGCTGAATGATGACCGCGCGGACTGGCGTGAGGCCTGGTCGCTGTTTCCCGGCGATGTCGCCTATGTCTGGCACGGCGCGCTGCATGCAGCGACTGTTGCGGACAGCCTGATCGCCTCGGGCTTCAACATCCGCTCCCAGATCATCTGGGCCAAGGACAGGCTGGTGCTCAGTCGCGGTGATTACCATTGGCAGCATGAGCCCTGCTGGTATGCCGTGCGCGCCAAGGGCAAGGGCCACTGGGCAGGCGATCGCAAGCAGACCACGCTGTGGCAGATTGCCAACAAGGATCAGGATGCAGAAACCGTACACGGCACGCAAAAGCCTGTGGAGTGCATGCGCCGCCCAATCCTGAACAACTCGTCCCCCGGCCAGGCCGTGTTCGAGCCCTTCATGGGATCTGGCACCACGCTGATCGCGGCGGAAACGACGGGGCGGGTCTGCCTCGGCGTTGAGTTGAACCCGGCCTATGTCGACGTGGCTATCGAGCGCTGGCAGCAGTTCACCGGCCAGGACGCTTTGCTTGTGGAAACCGGCGAGAGCTTTGCCGCCCTCAAATCTCAAAGGCTAGCGGGATGAGTCAGTCGCGCAGGATGTCACTGG
>JBLRWT010000602.1:0-1831 GCA_047921095.1 Wenzhouxiangella sp.
CGCCGCGGTTGAATCCGCGCCCGCCGTGGGAGCTTGGACTGTCACAGGCATACAGCATCCAGTCATCGACCCGAAAGGGTCGGTGGAACCACAGCGCGTGATCCAGGCTGGCCATCTGAACGCTCTTGTCGGTGAAGTTGAGGTCATGGGGCAGGGTGGCCGTACCCAGTAACTCGTAGTCGGACACATACGTCAGCAAGTTGCGATGCAGCTCCGGGTCATCGGGCAGGGTGCTCCAGGCCCGCATCCAGATATGCTTGCGTGGTGGGCGGGCGCCGGGCTCGATGAATTTGGGTGGCTCGACCGGGCGAAATTCGAATGGTGGTTCATGGCTTAACAAGCGGCGCATCTTCTCCGGCACCTTGTCGATGATCGAGCGATTGATGTCGACCATGCTGGTCAGCCCTTCGGGGCCGGGGACTTCCGGCATATCGGACTGGTGTGCATAGCCGTCTTCACTGACATGGAACGACGCGGCCAGGTTCAGGATCGGCTTGCCGTGCTGAATGGCGACAACGCGGCGATTGGCATAGCTGCGGCCATCGCGGGAGCGCTCGACCTGGTAGATCACCGGCAGATTGAAGTCACCGGGGCGCAGAAAATATGCGTGCAGGGAATGGGGGGTGCGGCCCTCGACGGTCTTGTGAGCGGCTGAGAGCGCCTGGCCGAGGATTTGTCCGCCAAAAACCTGCGGTGCGCCGATATCGCGGCTTTCTCCGCGAAACAGGTTGTCGTCCAGTCGTTCCAGTTTCAGCAGGTCGACCACATCTTGCAGGGTGGCATTCACGGCGTCTCGAACTTGTTCGGATCAACCGGCATGGTACTTCAGGTTCGATCATGTTTGCGCAATGAAAGGCGCCCCGGAGGTCCGGGGCGCCTTTATATTGCTCTGGTAATTGAATCTTGACGATCAGGGTGTGTTCAGCCACAAATCGTAACTGCCGCTGCCGGAGAACGACAGGACAAGCCAGTAGTAAAATCCGGCGGTGCCGTTATATTGGATATGCTCGCTGCTGTCCGGCGTCGTTGCCTGGGCAACCCGTTGCCAGCTAGAGCCATTCCAGCGATACAGTTCGAGATCGAAGTCGGCGTTCGCCGGTCCTTCGAGCCAGCCGCGGTGCGTGCCGGCGCCTGCCTGGTACCAGGTGCCATCCGGTTGGATCTCGCTGTTGCCGGTGCCACTCAGCGACCCGCTGTACTGGGTGCAGTTGCTGCATGGCGCGCTGGAGGGTTCGGCAAAGCTGCCAACCAGGGTGACGCCGGAGTAGGCCTGGTAACCACGGATCATGACATGCCAGGTGCCGCCTTGCGGGCTTGCAAAGGTGCAGGTCTCGTTGTTGCCGTTCAGGAACGGACGGCAATCATACGTGGACGTGGTCGGTGGTGCCCCACGCCGAACGTAGAGGTCGGCATCACCCGTGCCGCCACTGATCTGGAAGACCAGGTCGGTTGATCCTACCGGCACTTCCATGGTGAAGAAGACTTCCGAACCGGTCTGTCCGGCCAGGCCTGTCACGACCTCGCCATTGACAAGCTCGTTGCTGGTGTTCGGCTCATCAAAGCTTCCGATCAGCGTCACGCCAGAGTAGGCCTGGAAGCCACGGATCATGACATGCCAGGTGCCGGCCTGTGGGCTGGCAAACGAGCAGCTTTCATTGTTGCCGTTCAGGTAGGGGCGACAGTCATAAGTCGAGGTGGTCGGTTCGGAGCCAAAGCGGACATAGAGATCCGCATCACCGGTACCGCCGCTCATCTGGAAAACCAGGTCTTCAGCGCCGACCGGTACTTCCATCGTAAAGAAGGTTTCTGAGGCCTGACCACCTGACAGGCT
>JBLRWT010000603.1:0-1829 GCA_047921095.1 Wenzhouxiangella sp.
ATGTAGTCCTGTGCCTCGACGAGCTGCTCAAGCGCTCGGCGTGTCCACTTCAGTTTCAACTTGCACACCCCACCGTCCACGCGGCCCGAGAGTTGATAGATGATGCGTCGGTCCAGAGGACCTTCACTCAGCCAGTCCGAACTCGCGCAACCCGTCTACGGCGGGGGTGACCCGACCGGCGACACTGTCAGCCAACCCGGCTTCGATTTCCTTACCCACCGCGTGGCCAGCTACGGCTCCCAGCGCTCCCAATTGAAGCGGGAGTAGCGGGCCAGATCTTCCGGGGTTTGCAGTTCGGTCAGGCGGCGGTTGCCGATGACCCAGGTCGGATAGCTGTTGATGTTGTTGGCGGTGCATTCGAAGGCGACGCCACCGGTCCGGCCGTTCGGTGAGCACTCGACGTAAGGCAGGTGCTCGGCGGCGGGGCCGAACAGGCGGTTTTGCGCCTGGCAGGTCGGGCACCAGGAGGCACCATAGTAGACCGCGCCGGTGCGGTCGAGGTGTTCGGCCAGGGCGCGCAGGCGGGGATCCTCCGGGGCCTGGAACCAGCCGGCATGGAAGGCGTGCAGTCCCACCATCAGGACGGCGATCATCGCGCCCTGCCCCATGATGAAGCCGGCCCAGGGCATGCCCGGCGCCGACTCGGGCCGCCGGAAGGTCAGTACCCCGAACAGGGCGGCCAGGACCAGCAAGGAGGCGCTGCACCACAGGCAGATCGCCTGCAGTTCCACCCAGCCGACAACGGTCAGGTAGGTGCTCAGGATCAGGCCGAAGAAGGACAGTCCCCAAAGTCGCTGCCAGCGCTTGAGCCGTGGTCGTGACAAGGTGGCAATGACGGTGATCAGCAGGTAGAACCCGAACCCCCAAAGCGCGATTGGCAGACCCAGCAGGGTTGACCAGCGACTCTGTTGTATCACATCGCAACTCGAGCCCACACCACACCCGACCGGGGCCGCACCGAACAGGCTCACCAGGACCAGGTAGCCGGTAATGAGCAGGCCAACCCCGCCCAAGGCAGCAATGGTCCAGTCCGGCTCGTAGACTCGCTTCGGCGCGGTCGGCTGGGCCGGGCCTTTGTGCAGGGTTCGCTTCTTTGCCACTGATCGTATTCCTTGATATCTATCGAGAGCGGTAGTGTAACGGAGAGGGAAAGTCAGGGGGAGGGGTCGAATTAGGGTGTGTATTCCAGAAACTCCAATGTATGCTAATTGAATGAGTAATCAAACGGCCCGGCCGGACCACAACCATTGAAAACACTGCATCATCCCGATTTTGAACGCGATTCCTGTGGCTTCGGTCTGGTTACCCAGCTCGACGACCAGCCCAGTCACCAGATCGTGTGCGACGCGCTGGACGCCTTGCGGCGCCTGACGCATCGCGGGGCAGTGGCGCCAGACGGCAAAACCGGCGATGGCTGTGGCGTGCTGCTGAAGTTGCCGCTGGACTGGCTGGCCCAGGTGGCCAGGGAAAACGGCCTTGAGCTGGCCGAGCGTTTCACCACCGGCATGATTTTCCTTGACCCTGATGCCGAAACATCGACCACCCAGCGCGCCATGCTGGAGCGCCATCTGACAGACCAGGGTCTGGAAGTGGCCGGCTGGCGAGCGGTGCCGGTCGACCCGGACGCCTGCGGGGAGAAATCGCGCCAGACCATGCCGTTGATCGAACAAATCTTCGTCAATGCTGGCAGCCAGATGGATGAAGCCGCCTTCCAGCGCGCGCTCTACCTGGCCCGCAGGCTGTGCGAGGTCGAATGCGGCAGCGATGCGGGCTTCTACATTGCCAGTCTCTCTGCCGCCACCATCAGCTACAAGGGCATGGTGATGCCG
>JBLRWT010000604.1:0-1823 GCA_047921095.1 Wenzhouxiangella sp.
CATGTTTCTCAATTACGATCTGCTTGCCAGGCGCTGGGTGCCCTATTCCTATCTCTATCCTTTTGGCGAGACCCTGGCCGGCATCCTGATGGTGGCCGGCGCGCTGATCTGGATTGCCGCGCCCGTGGCACTATTCATAGGAACAGTGGGGGCTGTCTCGGTATTCAAGGCGGTCTACCTCGACAAGCGCGAACTCAAGTGTGCCTGCGTGGGCGGCGGCAGCCAGGTGCCGTTGGGGTTCGTATCGCTGACCGAAAACCTGATGATGATGGCCATGGCGATCTGGATGTCGGTACGGATGCTGTAGTCCGGTTATCATCGGGCTTTGTGAAGGTGAGGCTGGAGCCTGATGGCCGAATTGATTCTCGTCGCCGCGATGGCGCGCAATGGCGTGATTGGCAACCAGGGGTCCATGCCCTGGCATCTGCCGGCTGACCTGAAGCACTTCAAGAGCCTGACGCTCGGTCATCCCGTGCTGATGGGGCGCAAGACCTTCGAGGCCATCGGCCGGCCGCTGCCTGGCAGACTGAACATCGTGATCAGCCGTTCGCATCCCGACGTGCCAGACGGTGTCATCCTGGCCGCAAGCCTGGAGGCGGGGCTCGAGGCTTGCCCGGGTACCGCCCAGGTCATGGTCATTGGCGGTGGGGAGATCTACCGTCAGGCACTGGACCTGGCTACCCGCCTCGAGTTGACCCTGATTGATGCCGAACTCGAAGGCGATACGCACTTTCCACGGTTTCGGTTGCAGACGTGGCAATTGGAAGAAATGTCGGTGCGCCCCCCGGACAGCCTGAACGCTTTCCGGTTGGCGTTTTGCCGCTTTCGTCGCCGGTGAATGAGCAGGCCGGCGCCGCGTGATGATTCCCCGCCGACCGACTGGCCCGCCAAGCGGCGAGTGACACTGGTTGGCGCCACCGCCAACCTGTTTCTCGCCATTGGCAAGGTCATCGCTGGCGTACTGGGCCACTCCCAGGCACTGGTTGCCGATGGCGTCCATTCCCTGTCTGACCTGATCAGCGATGTGCTGGTCCTGGCAGCGGCGCACTGGGGCTCTCACGGTGCTGATGAAAATCACCCCTACGGCCATGCGCGGATCGAAACAGTCGGCACTGCCATTGTCGGCATCCTGTTGCTGGCTGTGGCAGCGGGTTTCCTGGTCGATTCGATCGGCCGCCTGATGTCTCCCGAGCGTCTGTTGCAACCCGGCTGGCTTGCCTTGTCGGCAGCGGTTGTTTCCGTTGCGACCAAGGAAGTGCTCTACCACTACACCCAGCGCGTCGCCCGCTCCACCCGATCGGCCCTGATAGCGGCCAACGCCTGGCACCATCGTACCGATGCGCTTTCATCGGTGGTCGTCATCCTGGGTGTCCTCGGAGCGATGATGGGGTTGTTCTGGCTCGATGCCGTGGCGGCCATTGTTGTTGCCATGATGGTCGGCTGGGTGGGCTGGAAGTTCATGGGGGCTTCGGTCGCCGAACTGGTCGATACCGGTTTGTCGCCAGGTCGCCTGAAAACGATTGACCGGCTGATCCTTTCAGTCGACGGAGTGCACGGCTATCGCCAACTTCGAACGCGCCGCATGGGCGGGCAGGCTTATATGGACGTTCAAATACTGCTTGACCCTGACCTGACGCTTGCCGAGGCGGACGTGATCGCAATGGAAGTACAGCAACTGCTGATCAGTGAAGTCCGGGACATGGCCGACGTCGTCGTCGACATTCGTCCCTATCATCCTCGAAGGTGAGCCCCTCTGACCTCTGACCACTGACCACTGACCACTGACCACTGACCACCGACCACCGACCACCGACCACCGACCA
>JBLRWT010000605.1:0-1822 GCA_047921095.1 Wenzhouxiangella sp.
CGGTCGCGCTCCAGCTCGGCCAGCTGACGCCGAACCTGTTTCGGATCGGCCTTGAGCGGCCGATAAACTTCGACCCGGTCACCATCGGACAAGACCTGCTCGGGGCTGCAGCGCTTGCCGAAGATTCCGATCAGATTCTCATCCACCTCCACACCCGGCAACCGGCATGGCAGTTCTGCCTGGCGAACCGCTGAAATCGCCGTGGTGCCCGCTGGCACTTCCAGATCGATAACAACCTGCCGATCCGGCAGACCGGCAGCAACTTCGATGTGCAGGGATTCAGCCATGGATGTCGTCAGCCCGGCGGCAGAAATCGTCGACCATCCGGTCGGCCATGCGTTCGAATCCGCGCTTGAACGGACCCAGGAGTACCGAGCCGGGCAAACTGAAACTCAGATCCAGGCTGACCCGGGCGCCGTCGGTACCGAGGGGCTTGAAACGCCAGGTACCGGATAGTTGCTCAAATGGACCTTTCTGCAGTTTCATGGTGATTTGCTCGGCCTCGACCAGCTCGTTTTCCGTGGTGAACCGCTGAACAATACCCGCGATTCTGACCTCCAGCGTCGCCACCTGACGGTCATCTCCCTCTTCATGCAGTTCGGCCGCACGGACCCAGGGAAGAAACTCGGGATAGAGTCGCACCTGGCGAACAAGGTCGAACATTTTCTTGGGCGGATGAGCGACCAGGGCGAATCGATGGATTTGCGGCATTTGACGAAGGTTCGAAGTTTGCGGTTTGGCCAGGCCAGGCTGTGTCGAAGTCGGCCGGCCGCCGTAGTTTACCCGAAGGAGGCCGAACCGACACCCGTTGCCACGCCTGCGCTATCATGGCGCCACTCCCAACGGCGAGCCGTATCCTCAAATGGCCAAGCAGCCATCCAGCACCATTGCCCTGAACAAGCGCGCCCGCTTCGAGTACCACCTCGATGAGCGGATCGAAGCGGGCATTGCCCTTGAAGGCTGGGAAGTCAAGGCTCTGCGGGCAGGCAAGATCCAATTCGGCGAAAGCTACGTGCTGCTCAAGAACGGCCAGGCCTACCTGTTCGGCTGCCTGATCACGCCCCTGATCTCCGCTTCCAGCCATGTCAAGGCCGACCCCATGCGCAACCGGCGGTTGTTGATGCATCGCAAGGAGATCGACCGTCTGATTGGCCTGGTCGAGCGCAAAGGGCACACCATCGTGCCTACGGCCATGTACTGGAGCAAGGACAAGGTCAAGATCGAGATCGCGGTCGCTCGCGGCAAACAGACCCACGACAAGCGCCAGGCCGAAAAGAACCGCGACTGGGAACGCCAGAAGGGACGAATCCTCAAAAGCGGCTAGCGGGCTTCTGGCCTACTACATCAAGGCCCATTTAACTTGCGGAACCTTGAGCCAGCCTGCTAGTCTATGTGGGTACCTACGGGGGCGTTCTGGCTTCGACGTGAATTGGACGTACCCTGGGGCATGCCGAGGAGACAGCAATCCTCGTTAAACCTGGCTGTAAAAAAGTTAGTTGCCAACGACGACAACTACGCACTGGCTGCCTAAAAACCAGCCTGCTCCCTACCAGTTGAGTCTGTGCTTCTGGATCGGGATCATTTAGCAGAATCGCATTCGGTCGTGCATCAGGGCCGTGTGTTAAATCAAACTGAAGCTGGTTGTTGCATATGCCCTGCCACTCGGGCGGTGTGACAACGAGAAATAATCGAGTGGCTAAGCATGTAGAACCAGGATCAAAAGGTTTGCGGACGCGGGTTCGACTCCCGCCGCCTCCACCAGATCCCCGATAGAAAGGCCAACCTCAGGGTTGGCCTTTTTTTGTCTGAGTTTTGGGCAGGG
>JBLRWT010000606.1:0-1810 GCA_047921095.1 Wenzhouxiangella sp.
CCCCTTCTACGACGGGTGCTACGGAAAACTACTGCGCGTGCCGCTGACGGCGTCCGGCAGCGCAGTCAGCGCAGGATTGCCGGTTTGCCGAAGGCAAGAAGGCGATCCGGAGCGACGTTGCGCGTGCTCGGAATCCTCATGTACTGCCGTGTACACTGCGGTTCCTGTGCGCTGGCGGCCACCGTCAGCGACCCGCTCGCTACGTTTTGAGACCCCTTCTGGATTTGGTTGTGCGGAGAACTACTGCGCGTGCCCGCTGACGGCGTCCGGCTTCATTCAACCTGATTAGCGTCGTGTCTCAGTCGGAAGCCAAAAATCCGCTGATATAGGTCCTGCCTGCCGGCCTCAAGCGGGAGGATTCGCTGAAGGCCTCGCCACCGCGTCGAACTGAAGCGGATGCTCCCGCTTGAGGCCGGCCTCGGAGCCACGGAACCCTGGACACTGAGACACGACGCTAATCAGGTCATTCAATGCTTCGGGTACACAGTGCCTGGCCATCTTCGAAGACGTGGACGGCGTAGTAGAGATGGCCGCCGTCGAACATGAAGCCCCACTGGTACATTCCCGGTGCACCGCCAATTTCGTCGCCGTCCTCGGCCGGCCGGTCGACCAGCGATTCACTGCTCCACAGGCAGCAGGTATCGATCACGAATGGCTCGCGGATGCCATGCTCTGTCTTCGGGTCGTGCAGTGATTTCAGTTCGGCCAGCGTCGGCAGGCGCCAGTCGTCGTGCCCGTCCCGTCGAAGTTCTTCACAGTGCTTGACGGCATCGGGCCAGCGTAGATCCTCGCCGCTGGTCGTCCGTGCCCATTCAAGCCCGCCGAGTTTCACCGTGGCGTCCGGGTCGTCGGCGCCGGCCATGGCAGGAACAAAAGCAAAAAACAGCAGCGCCAGTGCCAGAGTAAAGCTAGCAAAAGTCGGTTCGGGCAGTTTCATCGGCTTTCCCTGTCGGTGGTGTCATTGCAAATTCTAGCGCGAATGCCCGTTTGCAGCCTGCTGACTTGAGCTCTTTATCCGGTGTTGTAACGCGAAAGACGCTTTGGCTGACCACGTCCAGACGGAAACTCGGGCTCAAACCCAGGGCAGCGGCCAACTGATTGGCCCGTGCCTGTGCCTCACCAAGCGAGGTCGGCGGGAACATATGGTCGAGGTACGGGCCGTAGTTGGCCGAGCCTGGAAGCAGGCGGCTGATGGCGGCAACCATCCGCTTGACGCCCATCAGCGCGCCGGCTCGTCGCGGCGCCCGTCCAGGGCGAGTCAGCAATCCATCAAGGCAATCCAGGATGCGTTCACTATCCAGGCTGGATTCGCTCACGCTGGCCAGGTTCTGTTCCAGCAGCCGCTGTCGTCGCGGGTCACGGGACTGGCGCGCAAACAGTCCTGCCCGATCCGCTCCGGCTTGATCGATTCGCGCCAGCAGGTCGGTCAGCGACTGGCAGGCCAGGCTGATGCCGTTCGGCAAGGGGTGATCGAAGGTCGGCGAGCGCACCGGCATGTAGGCGAAGGCCGCGCAGCCGACGAGGAAGGCCTCGACCGCCGTGGTGCAGCCGTTGTGGACCAGCGCGTCGGCGGCCTGCAGCCAGGCGACCACGTTGCCCCGGTGGTGGACGCTGACATTCGGCAGCGGCTCGGCGAGTGCCTGCCAGGTGCTGATCCGCTCGCTGGGATGCGGCCGGATGATGAACTGCTGCTCCGGCAGCCCCCTCGCCAATGCGGGCAGCATCTCCAGGAAGGCGTTGAACAGCTTGAACTTGTGCGCCGCGAAGCCGCCGCGGGGGTCGTCCGGCCGCTGCTCGCGCAGCCACTTCA
>JBLRWT010000607.1:0-1794 GCA_047921095.1 Wenzhouxiangella sp.
ACGGCGCCATGCTAAAGAGTCACGGGAGACGGCTTGCACCTGTCACTATTCAGGCCGCGGCGAGCACTGCCCAGTCGATGGGCTGATGCCGGTCGAGCCTGGCCGTGACCGCCGGCATCTCGTACTTCAAGCCGGTCGCGCAGTTGAACAGCACGGTGTCGGTGTCGGCGGTGAGTTCGCCGGCCTCGATCATGCGCTTCCACGCCGCATGGGTGGCGGCACCCTCAGGGCACATCAGCACACCTTCGCCGCGGGCAAGTTCGATCCAGGAGGCGCGGATTTCCTGCTCGGACACCGCGACGGCCCGGCCACCGGATTCGCGCACGGCGCGCAGGATCAGAAAATCGCCAACCGCCTGGGGCACGCGGATGCCGGCGGCGATCGTCGAGGCGTTTTCCCAGCGCTGGGCGAACTCTTCACCGGCTTGATAAGCACGTACCATCGGCGCGCAGCCTTCGGCCTGCACGGCGAACATTTTCGGCAGCGGGCCTTCCAGCCAGCCCAGCTCGCGCAACTCGGCAAACGCCTTCCACATGCCGATCAGTCCGGTGCCGCCGCCGGTCGGGTAGAAGATCGCCTCGGGCAGCTTCCAGCCCCACTGCGCAGCCAGCTCCAGGCCCATGGTCTTCTTGCCTTCCAGACGGTAGGGTTCCTTGAGCGTGGAGACATCGAACCAGCCTTCGGAACTTGCTCGCTCGGCCAGCAGCTTGCCGCAGTCGTCGATATAGCCGTCGACCTCGACGACTTCACCGCCGCACAGTCGGGTCTCGTCAATGTTCATGCGTGGCGTGTCGGCCGGGCAATAGACCAGCGACTGCATCCCGGCGCGCGTGGCGTAGGCGGCCAGCGCCGCGCCGGCATTGCCGTTAGACGGCATGCACAGTTTTTCAAGGCCGAACTCGCGCGCCATCGCAACGGCCAGCGCCAGCCCGCGCGCCTTGAACGATCCGGTCGGCAGCCGGCCCTCGTCCTTGACGACCAGGCCGGGCGTTGCGGCCAGATCGATCAGCGGGGTGTCGATCTCGCCCAGCCGCGGCACGCCGTGGGGATCGGCGAACGGCAGCAGTTCCTGCCATTTGTAGAAGCCACCAGCGCGCCCGGCGACCTTGTCGCGATCAACCGACTCACGCACGCGCTCCAGGTCATAACGCACCAGCAACGGCCGCGCGGCCTCGGATAGCCGGTAGACGGGGCCTGCCTCGTAGCGGGTTTCATCGAGGCTGCATTCGAGATGGGTGACAAATGGGTTCATCGGGTTCCCCAAGTTGTTGTATTGGCGCTGCAATGAAAAACCCGCGCCCCTGGCGCGGGTTTTTCTTCTGCCTCCGGCATCGGACTACTGGCACGGACCTGTGGCGCCCAGGCAGAGTCATTCATAAGCCAGCGCCATTCAGAGGTCTTACGATGTCATCGACAAGGCAATCGACTGCCGGTGGTGCGGGCGCAATCGGCGCGCTCGCTTCGGCTTGATTCGCCCAGCAGCAAAGCCAATTCCTTCTGAAGGTTGAAGACCATCTGGCGGTCATCGGAAGACAGCTCGCTTACCGCACCGACATCGGACAGGACTTGGGCGAAGCCTTGCTGGATGCGATTGAATTCGCGCCATTCGCTGGATTGCAGTTCGCGCGGCGAACCGGCTTCCAGGTTGGTTTGCAGTTGACGCATGTCAGCGCGAAACTCATCGACACTGACGCCAAGTGGCTCTTCAGGCGTGATGCGCTGCTGGGATGTATTGGCGCAGCCCGACAGCAAGGCGACGGTGATGATCAGGGCGGTTGTGATGTATTTCAGCAT
>JBLRWT010000608.1:0-1790 GCA_047921095.1 Wenzhouxiangella sp.
GGATTTGCGCGCTGTCGTCAAGGCCTGGGCTATACTGAGTGTGACGCGCCTCACATTTCGAGGACGCTTCGAGCGTCTCGACGCGGGCATCGGCCGGATTGGTTCCGTTGCAGGGCCCGGGAAGCTGCTGGACCAGGTGTCCCAGCCAATGTTGAATATTGGCAATCCCTCATCTCCGATCCTGTGTCACCGGCGTACCAGCCGGCCCCTCGACTCGAAAAATGGGTCTATCCGAATCTCGCAACGGATTTCAGGCGTGATTCGATCTGATTTGAGAGGTCATGGGGCTTCCTGTAAAGTTTTGTTTTCACGAACAAACAACACAGGAGGTAGGCCCCATGACCGTCTTCAAGCTTATCGCAAAGCTGCTCAAGTTCAAGGGTTTTCGCTGCACAGGACTGGCTTTTCGCCGGGGGAACCGGCTTGATGTGCTGGTCAAGCCCTACAAGAACGGCTGTCGCTGCCCGGAGTGCGGCCGGCGCGGCACGATTGTCCGACAGCGATCCGAGCCCCGCTACTGGCGTGACATTCCGGTCGGGCCCTGGTCGATCTGGCTGATGCTGGCCGCGCGAGATCCACTGTGATACTCACGGACGGGTGACCGAGCAGCTGCCCTGGGCCAAAGCCGGCGCCCGGGTGAGTCACCGTTTCGAATACCTGATGCTGCGCTATTGCCAGATCATGCCGCAGAAGGCTGCAGCCGATCTGCTGCGGTTGCCGACCTCGACCCTGTCGGACCTGCTGCATCGCACCATTGGCCGGCTGCGGGAGGGCCATCGCATCCGTGGCCTCAAGACCATCGGTATCGACGAAATCTCCTATCACAAGGGCCACAAGTACGCCACGCTGGTCTATGATCTGGAGCGATCCTGTGTGGTCTGGATCGGCCAGGGCAAGGGCCGCGAGGCGATCGACCGATTCTTCAACGAAGCGCTCAGCGACTACCAGAAATCCCGAATCCAGGCCGCCTGCTGCGACATGAGCCAGACCTACATCGGTGCCATTCAGACCCACTGCCCGAATGCCACCCTGGTGCTGGACCGCTTCCACATCGTCAAGGCGCTCAACGAAGCCGTCGACGAGGTCCGCAAGGAGCAGTGGCGGGAAGCCACCCGGGACGATCGCAAGGCGCTCAAAGGGCTGCGCTGGCTGCTCTACCGCCATTCATCGACCCGAACCCGGCGCGATACCCGCAACCTCAAGGCGCTCGACAAGCACAACCGCCGCATCTATCGCGCTTGGCGCCTGAAAGAAGAGTTCGAGCACTTCTGGACCTACCGTGCGCCCTGGGCCGCGGAGCGCTTCCTGAAGCAGTGGACCAAAAGCGCGCTGCTCAGCCGTCTGGCACCGCTGCGCAAGTTCGTCGAAACGCTCCGCCGGCACCAGGATGCCGTGCTGGCCTTCATCGGTACTCGCGTGACCAATGCCATTGCCGAGGGGCTCAATCGCATCGTCAAGATCGTCAAGAACCGGGCCAGTGGCTTCCGCCATCTGGACGCATTCTCCGACATGATCTACCTGACCGTCGGAGACCTCGATCTGCCTGGGCAGATTCCAGCTCGGTTCCGCACACTATGAAAAAGCTTGCAGAGCCAGTCAACTCAGGCTGTGCAGGGGGTCAGGGCTTTGCGAGATCCGGATATAGCCAATAATCTGCGTAATCTGTGGTTCGCCTTTGAACGATGGCTGAGGAATGTACGTAACCAGGAAAAAAATGGCCTGTTAAGCCCTTCCGGTTAGGAAAAAGCGTTTGAAGTTTTGAACATGCTCCCATTTTTTCCTTACGATCC
>JBLRWT010000609.1:0-1776 GCA_047921095.1 Wenzhouxiangella sp.
CCTGCCACCGACCAGCACGGTCGGTGGGGTGATGCGGCAGGTGTTGTATGCGCTGGTGCCAGCGATTGCCGCTCACTGGTGGTACTTCGGCTGGGGGATCTTCTTCCAGATCGCGCTCGCGGTCGGATTTGCCCTGGTGTTCGAAGCCGCGATGCTCAGAGCCCGGCAACGGCCGGTCAAGCTGTTCTTGAGCGATTACAGCGCCGCGGTCACCGGCGTCCTGTTTGCCCTGTGCATGCCACCGCTGGCGCCGTGGTGGATTGCCGCCGTCGGCATGCTGTTTGCGATCGTCATCGCCAAGCACCTGTACGGTGGCCTCGGCTACAACCTGTTCAACCCGGCCATGGTCGGCTTTGCCGCGGTCATCATCGCTTTCCCGATCGACTTGAGCAACTGGCTCACACCACGCCAGCTCTCGCCCGGCCTGCCTGGTCTCGGTGAAACCGCCTACGCCATCCTGACCGGCCAGTTGCCGGCCGGACTGGCCTGGGATGCCATCAGCCAGGCCACACCACTTGATGCCCTGCGAACCGGCGTGCAGGACAACTTCTCGGTGGTCGAGATCCGCGACCATCCGATGTTCGGGGATTTTGGCGGCCTGGGCTGGGAGTGGATTGCCAACTGGTACGCAATTGGCGGGCTGTGGCTGGTGTATAAGCGGGTGATCTCGTGGCATGTTCCGGTCGCGGTCATGCTTGCCATCATGATTGTTTCGACGCCGATGTGGCTGCTGGGACCGGACATCCACCCCTCGCCGGCTCAGCATGTCTTTTCGGGCGCCCTGGTCCTGGCCGCATTCTTCATTGCAACCGATCCGGTCTCCGGTTGCAGCACGATGAGGGGGAAGCTGGTCTTCGGCGCCGGCGTCGCCGTCATCACACTCGGCATCCGCCGCTTTGGCGGTTTTCCCGATGGTGTGGCTTTTGCGATCCTGTTGATGAACATGATCGCGCCGCTGATTGACCGCTACACGCGGCCAAGAACGTACGGCCACAGGCGATGAAGTTGCCGCCTCGCACCAGGACGGCCCTGACGCTGGCGATGATCGGCCTGATGTCCGCCGCCATTCTGGCGGGCCTGAACCATATCACCCACGATCGAATCGCGCTGGAACAGGACCGTCGCGCCCTGGCCGCACTGACCCAATTGTTGCCCGAGAGCAGTTTTGACAACGAACTGGTCGCCGACTGGATCGAACTCGATGTGCCCAATCTCCCGCGCCCGACCCGGATCTATCGAGCCCGGCTCGACAACGAGCCGACCGCGGCGATCATCGACCTGACCACGCCCCGTGGCTACAGCGGTGATATCCGGCTGCTGGTCGCGGCACGACCGGACGGCAGCGTCATTGGCGTTCGGGTGCTGGAGCATCGGGAGACACCCGGTCTCGGCGATCGCATCGAAGCGCGTCGCAGCGACTGGATCAACCAGTTTGGTGGCCGCAGCCTGCAAGACCCGCCACCCGAAGCCTGGGCGCCCGATCGCCGTGGCGGCGATTTCGACACCATGACCAATGCCACCATCACCGCCAGCGCCGTGATCGATGCCGTCCGGCGCGCGCTCGAGACCCTGACCGACCACGGTGAGGATATCTGGGACCAGTCACCTGACACTCCGGCGGGGCTCGACTAAGCTATGGCCATGCAACCGGGACTGCGGACAGCACACGCGGAAATCTGGCGCCAGGGCCTGTGGAACAACAATGCCGGCCTGGTGCAGTTGCTCGGGCTTTGCCCATTGCTGGCGGTAACCAACACCGCCGTCAATGGCCTGGGA
>JBLRWT010000610.1:0-1773 GCA_047921095.1 Wenzhouxiangella sp.
GCAAGTGGCGGTTATCCTCGATCCAGCGCTGGAAGTTGATAGGTGGAAGCATGGCTGCGATGAAGTGTTGAATACCCCCAGAGAATATCGCAAAACGACCCGCATAATCTCTCAGCGCAGCGGAGCGCCTCTCTAAAAGCCTCTCGGTGTAGAAAGTTTCGAGCATCGGGCGGTGCCGTTCGCTTCGGGTCGGCCGGGGCGATCGACTTCAAATATGGGACGGACTTTCGGGGGCCGGGTGCCCACGAAACACCAATTGATCAAGTGCACTGCAGGACGGTTTCCTGAAAGTTCATCGAATGATGAGAGATGCTGCTGAGTAAGAGTCACGTCCGCGCCCCGTCCGGCCCGAAGCGAATGACACCCCCCGATGCAGCAGACTGATGGTTGTGTCCCTTTCACCTTTCACCTCTCACCTTTTACCCGCATTCACCCAAATGCCGCCACACACTTGAACTCCACTGCAATCGGCGTCGGCAGGGCATTGATTTCCACCGTGGTGCGGCAAGGCGCGGCATCACCAAAACACTCGGCATAGATCCGGTTGAAGCGCTCGAAGTCGCGCTGCATGTCGGTCAGAAAGACGGTGATGTCGATCAGATGATTGCGGGTCGCGCCGGCGGCTTCGAGGACGAGGTCGAGATTGGCGACCAGTTGACGGGTCTGGCGTTCGATGTCGTAGTCGATCAGGCGGCCCGCCGGGTCATGAACGTTGCCGGGTATTTCATTGCTGCCAGGTACCCGTGGTCCCAGCCCGGAGAGAAACAGCAGGTTGCCAACCCGGCGGGCATGGGGATAAGCGCCAACCGGTCGTGGTGCCTTGTCGGCATCAATGGAGCTGGACATGTTCATTCCTCTGGTGATTTGTTCATGACAGTTACAAGCCTTGATTGTAGTGGTTGGCAGGGTGAGAATGACAGGCTGTCCTGGCAGGAATACACATCATGAAAGTCAACCACGCCGAACGTTCGCTGATTCTGATCAGCTGGATTGTCCTGCTGATTCTTGGCCTGTCCGCGTGCGGCAGCGGTTCCTCGGACCAGCCGGCCAGCGCCTCGGCGGCGGAAGCTGAGCCAACGACCACGATACCCGTTGCGCTGGTGACCGGATCGACGCGGGGGCTGGGCGAGGAGGTCGCATTGCGTGTGGGTGGCCTGGGCTATCACGTCATCGTTCACGGCCGAAGCATCGAGCGGGGCAAGGCTGTGGTGGCCGCGATCGTCGGTCAAGGCGGCAGTGCCGAGTTTCGCCGCGCCGACTTTCTGGCGCTCGATCAGGTGCGTGAGCTGGCTGATGGGGTCGAGGCGGATTTTCATCGCCTGGACCTGCTGGTCAACAATGCCGGTATCGGTTCCGACGAGGACGGTCGCCTGGTCTCGGCAGAGGGTTACGAGCCGGTTTTCCAGGTCAACTACCTGGCCCACTTTCTGCTCACCGAAAGGCTGTTGCCACTTCTGATCGACAGTGCGCCGGCGCGCATCGTCAACGTGTCATCGGCGGCCCAGGCGCCGATCGACTTCGACGATGTCATGCTCGAGCACTGGCAGCCAGGCGAAGGCCAGATCGGCCGGCCCTATTCCCAGAGCAAGCTGGCCCAGATCCTTCATACCTATGACATGGCCGAGCGCCTGGCCGATACCGGCGTGATCATCAACGCCCTGCATCCGGCAACCTTCATGGACACCTATATGGTCAGGCGCGCCGGTATCGAACCTCGAACCACTGTCGATGAGGGCGCCGACCGGGTGATGCAGCTGATCACCGACGATATTG
>JBLRWT010000611.1:0-1769 GCA_047921095.1 Wenzhouxiangella sp.
GGTTCACCTGCCTCTTGGCGCATCTACTGTTAATGGCCACGGAGAGGAACACGAAGCATTAGAAGCCGTGCGCCAATTTTGCTTGTTTACAGGCTGAAGGAATAATTGCTGATGGATGCAAATACGACCGATAATCTTCATCGAGAAAACCTGTTTTGCACTCCGATCTGGCGGACGCGCCTGCCGGAATTCGAACCGCACGCGGCTTCCATCGAAAGCTGGATCATGTATGAATGGGAGCACGGTTCGTTTTCCAAGCACGGCGTTGGTTACGGCTACCAGTCACCCCCGCGGTTGTTCAGCCCGGAAGTCCTGGACAGCAGCGAGGGCCTGAAAGCGCTCCGGGACGGGTTTCGGGATCGGGTCAATGCGATACTGCGTCAAAGAGTCAATCAGGCCGCCCAGCTCCCGCCGGAAAACTATGCGCTGCAGGGCTGGATTCTGATCCAGACCAACGAGGAATGGGTCAGCGGAACCTGGCACGACCATTTCCCGTCCATTTTGAGCGGTTGCTATTACCTGCGTGTACCGGAGACCGGTCGCAAAGAAGAAGGTGCCCTGGCTTTCATGCGACCCGGCAGTCCCGACCCGTTCACCCCGCAAATGCAATACATCAAACCCGAAACCGGTGACCTGATCATCTTTCCTTCTCACCTGACCCACCGTCCACAACCCTGTCCCTCGGCCAAAGGGCTGCGCATTTCCATCAACATGGATGCCTATGTTCACTGGCATCACTGGAATGAGTTCGGCAAGCCGATTGCCGATGCGGAAGAGTGGACCCGGCGGGTCAAGGAAAGCCTGGACATGCCCGCCGGGCATCCCGGATGGGTCGGTCGCGATAAATAATGTGGGACGTACTGCGAAGCGCCTCCGGCCTTGAGATTAGACGAGGCCTTGCCGGATCACGCCGACGCCGATGCCTTCGATGGCGAAGTCTTCGTTCTGGCTGACGTGGATTGATTGGTAGCTGGGGTTTTCCGGGTCGAGATAGATGCCGCGACCGCGCCGGCGCAGGCGTTTGACGGTAACTTCGTCGCCGATCCGGGCAACAACGATCTGACCGTTGTTCGCGGTGGGCGTCTTGTGAACCAGCAGCAGATCACCGTCGTAAATGCCAACATCGATCATGCTGTCGCCTTCGACGCGCAGGATGTAATCGGGCCGGGGATTGAAGGCGGCGGCATCGATGTTCATGTCTTCTTCGCGATTCTCGACAGCCAGAATCGGGCTGCCGGCCGTGACCCGACCGATGACAGGGATTTGATTGACGAGTTTATTGGCCGCTATGGTGTCGTGGTGTGGCCGGGTTCGACCAAGCGGAACGATACCTCGGGCTGTGCCGGACATGAGGCGGATGGCGCCGCGCTCAGCCAGGGCCTTGAGATGGCACTGGGCGGCATTGGGGGACTTGAAGCCGAAGTGCTCGACAATCTCTGCGCGCGTCGGCGGCATGCCGTTGCGTTCCATTTGCTGGAAGATGTAATCGAGAATTTCCTGCTGGCGTCGGGTCAGGTCCATCCCGCCACTGTATCAAAGTTCAGTCCGCCTGGCCACGTGACGGGGCAGGGGCGACATGGCCGGTTGTTTTAAAGCTAAAAAACAAAACCTTTGAAACGCGAAGACACGCCCACGGCACTGCGACCGCACTTGTTGCGCTTGAGCGCAAACCGCCCGTTCTCCGTTGCCTGGGCTAAGACGCAAAGGGTTTGAATCTTTTAACTTCGCGTCTTTGCGTCTTCGCGTTTAAAGGTTTTTTGTGTTTGCTC
>JBLRWT010000612.1:0-1766 GCA_047921095.1 Wenzhouxiangella sp.
CGACTGCGTATCCATCCCCAGGCGCCAGCTTCGCGGGTCGAGCAGGTCACCCGCCTCGTTGCCTGTCCGGGCTAGCGCTAGCGCTGCTAGCAGCCTGTCGGACTTGAGCGATCGTCACGAGCCGTGTGGGAAAACGAGGACAGATTTGATCGATTCTGAGGTGCATAGTGGTGCTATGTGCCGAAGAATCGGGCGAATATGGACCGTTTTCCCGCCGGCGCAGTAGATCAGCCTCAAGTCCGACAGGCTGCTAGTACTACTGTGTCACAAAATCTAGATCGCTCTTGCTCTCCCTTTGCCTCTGTCCGCAGCATGGGCACGATTGCAGTGTTCGCGCGATCGCTCGGGCCAAACGGAATCGACAGGATGCAATCGATGTTGGCTCATGGCGTTGTGCTGGCCCCAGCCCCACGCGGGCGGAAACCTTCGGGTAGGGGAGGTGCTTCGAATCGAGCGGTGTTTTTTTTTCGGTGTGAGAGCCGCTCGAGCGTTAGAAAACCATACGCGGCGATGCATAGGCTTGCGTGATGATGAAATCCACGCCAGTTACGGCCCTCGTAATGTCCCAGCCCGAGTTCCTGCTTCAGTTCCTCGTAGTCACGCTCGATGCGCCATCGCCCCATCACAGTGCTGATCATGGTTTGCCAGTCGGTGTTTTTCGGAAAGTTGCTGAACCAATAGTGGACAGGTTCCTCCGCGCCTTCGGCCCACTCGATGATCAACCACTCTTCTTTTCTCGGTTTGTCACGATGTGCGGCGCGCACGCGAACGCGCGCAAAGCGCGACTGTAGAGGCGCGGCCACCCCCTCGCGCCAGGTCACGGTTCGCCATGCCCGCGGCGGCAACGCTCTAGCCACGGCGGCCACCGAAATCGGTTGGTGGGTGGCGTCACGCTGCAGCCGAGTCGGACGACGGCCACGTCGAGCCGCGATCGCCGTCTCGGGCAGCGGCTGATGCTTGCCCCACCACACCGTCGTCGCTGGACGAACGGCAACCGCATACGTCAATTCCAGTTCCACCAGCCGCTCACGCCAGGCCGTTTCGTCGCCGTAGGCCGCATCCGCCAGCACCACACCGCCCGGATAGCCGGCCTCCAGAGCGGCTTCGATCTGCTCCATTGCCAAGGCCGGCTTCGTCTTGAACTCAACGTCTTCCGGGACACCCGCTTTGACGCGGCGCTCGGCGTCATTCGCCCACTCTTCTGGCAGGTAGAGCCGGTAGCCAACCGGAACACTGCCATGTGTATTGCTGATCGACAGCGACACGGCAACCCGACAATTATCGCGCTTTCCCGTCTGGCCGCAGTATTGGCGAGCCACACCCACCGAGTGTTTGCCCTTCTTCGGAAACCCCGTGTCGTCGACGATCCAGTGCAATGGTTCGTCGGTGGCTGCCAATTTCGGCAGTACCCGTTCCGCCACCGCTTGCAGCAATGCTTCGTCACTCCACGGCGCTTCCGCCACCAGGTGGTGCATCGACTGGTGCGCCGGGCGCACGTTTTGTGGCTGCACGCGCGCAGCCATGGGCTCGATACTCTTGCGCTCACCCGGCAGCATCAGACCCTTCATGTACCAGCGCGCAGGACGCTCCCGGTCGGCGTGCATCAAGACATTCACGATGGTGTCGCAGTACGCTTCAAATCGCGCATCCAAGCTGTTGCCCATGGCGAACCTCACAAATCACTTGAAGAGATTGCCATAATGCCTTGTTTTATGACACAGTGGTACTAGGTCTCGCGCAGGTTTGGTCTCGATGGTCGACAGTCT
>JBLRWT010000613.1:0-1752 GCA_047921095.1 Wenzhouxiangella sp.
GGCCATACTATTCAGTGCTTTTTTCATGGGAACTTGGACGTGGTCAGTGGCCCAAGGGTTCAATGAGCCGGCTAATCAGTCAGCGGCTGTCCCAGACGGATCCGCCGCCCGCCTGCCAGTGGCTCACGCCAGGGCGGAAAGCCCTCGGGCGTCAACACAATAACCGTGGAACCCCAATGAAAACGGCCCATCTCGTCGCCGCGCTCGAGCATGACCGAATCATGCAAACGCGTTTCCGCCTTGCGCGTCGGGCGCCGGCGATCCGGGCCGTCCCACACTGTTTCGACGCCGGCGACCATCAGGGCAGCAACCATGACTACGGCAACCGGGCCATGCTCGGTTTCAAACATCGCCGCCATACGTTCGTTGCGCGTAAACAGGCCTGAGACCGCAAGTGTCGTCGCAGCCGATACGCTGAACAGGCTACCGGGGATCCTGGTTTCGGCGATCAGGCGTCCGCTGATGGGCATGTGGACCCGGTGGTAATCGTTCGGCGCCAGGTAGATGGTGATGAATCGGCCGTGCTCGAAGCGCTGTGCCCACTCGGTCGAACCCAGCAGCGCGGCTGCGCGGTAATCGATGCCCTTGGCCTGGATCAAGGTGCCGTTGGCAATCGGGCCGAGCTGGCTGATGGTGCCGTCGCAGGGGCTGATCATCAGGTGGTCATCGCCGGCCAGCTTGCGGGCGTCGGGTTTGAGCGCGCGGGTAAAAAAGTCGTTGAAGCACTCGTATTCTTCGGGCCTGGATCGTTCGGCCTCATCCAGGTTGACCTGGAACAATTGTACGAACACCGCGATGAAGCGGTCCTTGAACCACGGCGCCCGGCAGTTGGACAATTTCCAGGCGATGGCGGTCAGCAGTTTTTGCGGTAGCAGGTACTGCGGCCAGGACAACAGGCGGGTCGCGAGTCTCATTGTCGTTGGATGCTCTACAGGCCGCTGAGCTGAAACAAATCGGCTGTGATGTCTTCAGGCACCAGTGGTTGCGGAAAACGACCAAAATACCGCCCCTCGGGATCAACGATCAGGACCGCCGCCGAGTGATCGACGTTGTAGAAACCCGTTTCCTGGTCAGCCTGTTCGCGGTAGTAGACGATGCCGAGCTGGCGGGTCAGGGCCTGAAGTTGCTGATCCGAACCGGTCACGCCGATGAACCTCGGGTCGAACCAGCGCACGTACTCGCCGAGCAACTCATCCCGATCACGTTCCGGGTCGACGGAGACGAAAACCACCTGGGGCTTGTCCTCGCGCCGCATCAAATCAAGCTGCTTCATGGATTCGGCCAGCATCGCCAGCGTGTCGGGACAGATATCGGGGCAGTTGGTGAAGCCGAAAAACATCAGCGTCCACTGCCCCTCCAGATCAGCCCGACTGAAGGCTTCGCCTTCGGCGGTGTAAAGTTCGAAATCGGCCACCGCCCGCGGCGACGGAAACAGCGAGGCCGCTCGCCATTCAGCGGTCCGCTGCATCATCTGGTTCGCGGCGATGAGACCTGCCGCCAACGCGCCAATCGTCACGATAACCAGCAAAAAAACGCGCCCACCTTGACGGGCGCCAAAAGATAAATTCGTCATGTCTTCATTATACCTTTTCCCTCCCCGAACAAAATAAAGCTCACCACAGAGGATCCGAGTCTGTCCCCGAACCCGCTGTCGCGAAAGGAACAAGAAAAGCTCACCACAGAGTCTCCAACCCCGTAACCGGGCCCGCTGTCGCGGAGCAAACACGAAGATCAAAGGCGGTTTCGCCCACG
>JBLRWT010000614.1:0-1742 GCA_047921095.1 Wenzhouxiangella sp.
GCTGCTGCTCATCCGGCTGATCGAGACCCGCACCGGCCAGACCTGGCATCAGATCCTGAAGATCATGCGACCATTGTCGGTCGCGATTCAGCAGAGCCCGTACGGCCTGGTGCTGCAGACCAACCGCGTGACCAGCGAGCAGAAGCGCCTGATCGGTTACCTCGCCAGCCTGTCTTCAGGCTGTCGCTATTGTCAGGCGCACACCGCGCTGGCGGCCAAACGCTATGGCGCCAGCGACGAACGCCTGCACGCCATCTGGGAGTACCGTGAAAGCCCGTTGTTCACAGATGCCGAGCGCGCGGCGTTCGACTTTGCCGTTGCGGCCAGCTCGGTGCCAAATGCTGTTGACGAGGCCATTGCCGATGCCCTGCACGCCCACTGGACCGAGGAAGAAATCGTCGAAATCCTCGGCGTCATTTCGCTGTTCGGCTTTCTCAACCGCTGGAACGACAGCATGGGCACCACGCTGGAATCCGGTGCCCGGACGGCAGCCGGCGAGCACCTGGGCGATGCCGGCTGGGACGTAGGCAAGCACCGCTGATCGTCGGCGGAAAACTCTACCAGCTGGTACAATCCCGTCTCCCCAGTGGTCACCGCACCTGGCAGTTCTTGCCACTGTTGCGTGTCGTCCTGATATCGCTCCTCCGAGGTCGCTTTTGCAGGCAAACGCTCCCTCTTGAGTCAACAGTCGAACAAGAGTACTCACATGACCGAAACCGCAAAATCCGAACTCAACACCCTGTTTATCGAAGTATCGGGATCAGGCCTTCCTGAGGTTGACGGTCTGTATGTGCCGTCATCCGCGCCGCCGGCCAAGTCCGAATCGGGCATGGTGTCCAGCCCCGGTTACTGGAATGGCAAGATGGCCTGGGATCGCGCCGACGGCAAGGCGGCGAGAAGCCCGGCCATCTCCTACTCCAATAGCTATCGATCCTGGCGTATCTGTCGGCTGGATGGGCATCTGGCCTACGAAATTACCTGCGATGACGCGCTGCCACCAACAGATCGCGAGTGGAATGTATACAAGATGGGGGTGGCTCCATCGCCAAGCGTGGTGATCCACTATTGTGATCCGGAACAACCGTGCCCTGAACCCAACATTGTTTTCGTGCTCGGCGGTCCGGGCGCGGGCAAGGGCACCATGTGTGAACTTGCGGAAATCCAGCTGGGTTGGACCCATCTTTCCACCGGCGATCTACTGCGTGCAGAGCAGAAGGCGGGCGGCCCGACGACTGAAATCATCAAGGAGTACATCGCCGCTGGCAAGCTGGTGCCCGACGAAATCGTCGTGCGCTTGCTGAAAGATGCCATGGAGCGAACCACACGGACCAGCGGCAAGCGAAATTTTTTGATCGACGGCTTTCCGCGCTCGCAGTCCAACCTGGACGCCTGGTACGAGGTTTTCGGCAAGGACAAAGAGCTCCCCGACATGTTGTACTTCGAGTGTCCGTTCGATGTCCTCGAGCAGCGTATTCTTGGCCGCGCCAGGTACTCCGGCCGCAGCGATGACAACGTCAAGGCAATGAAGGCCCGCTTTGACACGTTCAAGGCCGAGACGCTACCAACGGTTGAGCAGTTCAAGAGCAATGGCAAGTGCGTGGAGTTCGATACCAGCCAGGATCGGGAAATCGTTTACGCCTTTCTTCGCGATCAACTCGCCGAATGCACCGAGCAGCAACTGCTGGATCAGCCGCTTACCGAGCAATCCGAGATCCTGCTTGGGCTGAGGCCTTACCCGCGAG
>JBLRWT010000615.1:0-1728 GCA_047921095.1 Wenzhouxiangella sp.
TGATCTGGGAAAAACATCCCTAACAGCCCGTTGAAAAACGATTTCACCACACAAAATAATTGAGCCATACGGCCAATCGGTTAAAATGCCGGAAACCACCAACAATTAAGGGGATTCCGATGTCAATAGGCAAACGCAGACCCAAGCAAAAACCCATGTGGGTCAGGCCGGACGAACTGGCACCTCGCAGTGGCCATTCGTTCTACACCCGGCTCAACCGTCTGCTGGACGGTGACGGTTTCGATGGCTGGCTGGAGCAGGAGTGCGCCCCCTACTTTTCATCCACTGGCCGCGCATCGATTCCGCCGGGCGTTTATTTCCGGATGCTCTTCATCGGCTACCTGGAGGGTTTCCCCTCCGACCGCAGTATCGCCTGGCTGCGCGGATCGCTTGTCCCTGCGGGAGTTTCTCAGTTACCAATTGCACGAGAGAACCCCGGATCACTCCAGCCTGACGATCTGGCGGCAACGCTTGCCCCTGGAACTCTACAGCCGGGTTTTCCAGCGTATTCTGGCCCTGGTTCACCAGCACGGTCTGGTCAACGCCTGCGCGGCCGGGGTGGACTCCTCCACCATCGAGGCCAACGCCTCCCTGCGCCGGCTTACTCGCAAGGACAGCGGCGCCTCTTACCAGGATTACGTCAAGGAACTGATGCGCGAGGCCGGCGAAAACCCCGAAGACCCGGCGGCCCGGGTACGCTTTGACAAAAAGCGCAAGGGCAAGAGCCTTTCCAACCAGGATTGGCAGTCGGAGACTGATCCCGATTCGCGGGTGGCCAAGATGAAAGATGGCACCACTCATCTTGCCTACAAGCCCGAACATGCGGTGGACCTGCATACCGGCGCCATGTTGGGAGTCTGTGTATACCCGGCCGACCAGGGAGACACCGCCGGCTTGGCCGGCACTTTGACCACCGTGCAAGATAATCTTGCCAGCCTTGGCGACCAGGCGCCGGAGTTGCTTTGCGTAGTAACCGACAAGGGTTACCACAAGGCCGAGCTTATCACAGAAATCAATACCGACCAGCAAGTTACCACCTACATCCCGGAACGGGAAAGCAAAAGCCGGCGACGCTGGCACGGTGACCTGGAAGCTTACCGGCAGTTTCATGCCAACCGCCGTCGCACTCGCGGCAAAGAAGGCAAGCGCCTTGGTCGCCTGCGGGCCGAGTTGGTGGAACGGAGTTTCGCCTTGCTCAAACGCACCGGCGGCTTGGCTCGAACCACCCTGCGCGGGCTGGCGAATGTCAACAAACGCTACCTGATCCATGCCGCAGCCTACAATCTCGGCCTGGTAATGCGCGCTATGTTCGGCCAGGGCACCCCGAAAGGGATGTCCGAGGCCTTGGCTCGGCTATTGGCACTGCTTCTAGCTCCATTTCCGCTCATATTCGCCCTGCTCATGCCTGATTTTCGACCTTGGCGGCCAACTGCCATCGCGTTGCCGGGTTTTGCTGTGGCCGGGCTCCGAGATGATACGACTCGGCCAAATCGATAAATTTCAACGGGCTGCTAACCCCTATGCTTACGAATTTTCCATTCCTGTCATGCTGTCTTTGCTATCGGAAGCTCCCCTAACAGGCAGACATGCCGAAGGTAGATTTTCCAGTATTATCCTCTCAGGAGGCTCATGCAAAAATACGCGTTGCAGCGCAGTCCGGATTACCCGGATTCTCAAGCAGGTCGATATCGCCCGAATACTGCAAATACCGCCGCCGCGCGGACCGGA
>JBLRWT010000616.1:0-1716 GCA_047921095.1 Wenzhouxiangella sp.
GCGATGCGGCGACCAGCAGCAGCGATATCGATGTGCTGGTGGCCTTCGACGGCCCGGCCACCTCCAAGCGCTATTTCGGCGTGCAATTCTACCTGGAGGACCTGCTCGGCTGCCCGGTCGACTTGGTCACTGAAAAGGCCCTGCGGCCGGAGCTGCGCCCCTACATCGAACAGGAGCGGATCAATGTCTGATGCCAGCCAGCGCGAATGGCGCTTCTACCTCGACGACATGATCGATTTCGCCGAGAAGGTACTCGCCTACACCGACGGCCTCGACCAGGCCGGTTTCGTGGCCAGCGGCCTGACCTACGACGCGACCCTGCGCAATCTGGAGCTGATCGGCGAAGCCGCCACCCATATCCCGGCCGAAATCCGCGCCGCCCATCCTGAAATCCCCTGGCGGATGATCATCGCCACCCGCAACCGCCTTATTCACGGCTACCTCGGCATCGACGACGACACCCTGTGGAGCATCATCCAGGATGATGTGCCGGAACTGCTGCCGCTTCTCAAGGCCCTGAAAGACAAGGCCCAGCCATGAAACCCGGCAGCGTCAAGATCGTCGACCGCGTCTCCGCCGTCGAGGCGATCAAGCGGTTGAACGAGGAAGATCTTCTCTTTCTCAACCGGCTGATCGTCGAACGGCTCAAACTCATCTCCCAGGCCCGTGCCACCACGCTGATGACCAGCTTCACCAGAGGCGACCGGGTCGGCTTCCAGGCCCCGGACGGCCGGATGCTGGAAGGCATGGTGCTACGCCTCAACAAGAAGACCATCAGCGTCGCCACCGACGATGGCCACCAGTGGAACGTCGCGCCCGGCTTGCTGCGGCTGGTTCAATCAGCGGGAGATGTCCAATGGCCATGATCCGCCAACCCGAAAACTTTCCGGCCACGGTCAAGGAGGTGCGGCGACAGCTGGCGCTCTCCCAGGAGGAGTTGGCCCACGCCCTTGGGGTGAGCTTCGCCACGGTCAACCGCTGGGAGAACAGAAAAACGGTGCCGTCGAAGCTGGCCATGAAGCAATTTACCGCTTTCTGCGCAGGGCAAACCCGCAGTGGCAAGCTGAATCTCGATAACAAGGATATTCACCCATGACCCAGGCAATTTTCAGCAACTGGCGAATTTCATCTGGTCCGTGGCCGATTTATTGCGGGGCCCCTATCGTCCACCTCAATACGAGCGGGTGATGCTGCCGTTGACAGTGCTCCGTCGCTTTGATGCCGTTTTGGCTCCCACCAAGCAAGCGGTGCTCAAGCGCTACGAAACCCTCAAGGGGAAAGACCCGCAGCTGGTGGATCGGGTGCTGAATGAACTGGCCAAAGACGATGATGGCAATCCGCTGGGCTTCCACAACCACAGCCAACTCGATTTCCGCAAACTCAAGGGCGCCCCGGACAATATCAGTCAGCACCTCGCGGGCTACATCAATAGCTTTTCCGAGAACATCCGCAAGATCTTCGAACGCTTCGAGTTCGAACAGGAAATTGCCAAACTCGAAGAGGCCAACTGTCTCTACCAGGTGGTGTCGCAGTTTGCTGAAATCGACCTGCACCCCCGTCATGTGGACAACATCACCATGGGACTGGTGTTCGAAGACCTGATCCGGCGCTTCAACGAGGCCGCCAACGAGATGGCCGGTGACCACTTCACCCCGCGCGAGGTCATCCGCCTGATGGTCAACCTGCTGCTGGAGCCCGACACCCAGGTACTCACCC
>JBLRWT010000617.1:0-1715 GCA_047921095.1 Wenzhouxiangella sp.
CCAGCGCCACGGTCGATCAGACCTGGGTCTACCAGATCGTCGCCGAAGACCCGGATGACGACATCGAGCGCTTCGCGTTACTGCGCGGGCCGGTCGGCATGCACATGGACGCGGCGACCGGCCGGGCGGAATGGGCGCCGGCCAATGTCGGCGAATACCTGGCCTCCGTCGCGGTGTTCGATGCAACCGGCCAGCACGCCGAGCAAAGTTTTGTGATCAGTGTTGCTCCGGCCCCGGGGGTCAACCCGCCGGAATGGCAAAGCCCGGACACGCTGACCGCCCCGCTGGGCCGCACCACGCGCTTCCAGTTGGCCGCCTCCGACCCGGACGGCGATGACCTCAACTACTTCGTCGAACCGCTGCCGCTGCCTGCCGGCATGCGCATGAGCTCGCTGACCGGTGAGCTGGAATTCACGCCGTCGCTGAACCAGGTCGGCGACCACGAACTGATGCTGGCCGCCTCCGATGGGCGCTTCCGCATCTATCAGGAGTTCACCGTCACCGTACCGCCGCCCGAAGGCCCGACCGGGCTGCGCGGCCGGGTCCAGAACGGCCCGGAAGACGGCCTGTCCGGCGTGCGCCTGGTGCTGGGCATGGGTGAAGCCGCGATCGAGATGTTTACCGACGCGGATGGCTACTTCCAGTTCGAGGATCTGAACCTGGATGAACTGGCCGGCCCCGGCGTGCTGGAAACCCCGCTGCGCCTGCTGGTCGACGGCGCGACCACCGGCACCGGCGAGACCTTCGCCACGGTGCCCAAGGAAGTCCACCTCATCGCCGGCGCCGACAACGTGCTGGCCGAGCCGATCGTCCTGCTGCCGCTGGATACATCAAGCGCCGATCCGGTCAACCCGGCCGCCACTTCGGCCATCACCTCCGCGCCGGTCGAGAAGGGCGGGGAAATGTTCGCCCCGGTCACCCTGACCATCCCGCCCGGCACCGCACGCTGGGAGGAAACCGGCGAGCTGTTCACCGGTGAAATCCACATCACCGACATTCCGGACAATTCCTTGAGCCCGCAACCGCTGCCGCCGGAGCTGGATTTCTCGGTCTACGTCGCCATGCAACCCTTCGGCGTGGTCTACGACGAACCCATCCCGATCAGCTTCCCCAACGTCAACAACCTGCTGCCCGGCACCCGGATGCAGATCTTCGGTCTCGATCACGAGACCGGCGAATTCGTCAAATTCGGCGACGCCGAAGTCAGTGCCGATGGCCAGACCGTGGACTCAATTGGCGGGGTGGTGGTGGCCAATTCATGGCATGGGGTGTCCTTCAACGATCCCGAGGCTGACAGTGATAGCCCTGAGAACCCGGAAGAGACACCGTGCGAGTGCGGCTCCACTGTGGGCCTGACCGAGGGCAACCTGAACGTCACCCACGCAATCCCTTCTTATCAATCCCTGGGCCAGGCACGCGGCGTAACCCTCAGTTACAACCACATCACCGCTTACGCCAAGCCTATAGTCCGCTTTCAGCAAGGCAATGCGTTCTTCAGTGTTTCAGGACCGGCCACCAGCTCGGCCAGTCTCAACGTTGGCGGGGTCGCATTCTCGCCGAAGTTTTCCTGGGAAGGAAGCGCAGAGACCGCCCAGGGCGCGATCCAGTTCCGACAACCCGGTGCTGGTGCGTGGCACCTCGGTCAGTTCGACCTCGCCCAGGCGGGTAATGCCGGCGACCTCGCCGGCATACCCACCGCGCGGTCCGGCGCTGGC
>JBLRWT010000618.1:0-1713 GCA_047921095.1 Wenzhouxiangella sp.
TCAGGCGACCGCCGCGGCCGGAGGCCTCGACCTCGGACGGGTCGACATCGTTCTCCCGAACCACGCGGCGCACCGATGGCGAGAGATCCTTGTCGTCGGACCGGGTCGGCTCGGCTTTCGGCTGACTGTCACGGGACTTTCCGTTCTCGCGCCCCTGGGTGTCCTTGTCGCCGTCCTTGTCGTCCTTCTTGTCATCCTGCTTGTCATCAGGTTCCGGGCTCGAAGGGGCTTCACCCTCTTCCAGCATTCCCAGGGCCTGGCCTTCGGTCACCGTTTCGCCTTCCTCGGCGCTGATTTCCTTGAGGACGCCGTCGGCCGGGGCCGGGACTTCCAGCACGACCTTGTCGGTTTCCAGGTCGACCAGGATCTCGTCGCGCGAGACGGCGTCACCGGGCTTCTTGTGCCACTTGGCGACGGTCGCGTCGGAGACCGACTCGGGGAGGTTGGGGACTTTGATCTCTACACTCATTGCTGTTCCTTACTCTGTGCCTTCACCATGGGTCAGCGCCATGCCGACCAGACGTTTCTGTTGTTCGAGGTGGATCTGGTAATAGCCGACGGCCGGCGAGGCGGAGCCTTCGCGGCCGACGTACTTCAGGGTTTGATCGTCGCGGATGCAGGCCTGAAGGTGATGCCTGATCTGGAACCATGCGCCCTGGTTGAGCGGTTCTTCCTGGCACCAGATGACTTCTTTCGCATTGGCGTACTTGCCAATGAGGTCCTGCATTTCCTCGCGCGGAAACGGATAGAGCTGCTCGATTCGAACCAGGGCGATATCGTCAATGCCCTGTTCTTCCTGTTGCGAGGCGAGGTCGAAGTAGACCTTGCCGGCACAGAAGACGACGCGCTTGACCTTGTCCGCCTGCGGCTCGCTCGGGTCATCGATGATCAACTGGAAGCCGCCGCTGGCCAGATCTTCAAGCGTTGATGTCGATGCCTTGTGCCGCAACAGCGACTTGGGCGTCATGACGATCAGTGGCTTGCGGAATGGCCGCAGCATCTGACGTCGCAGCATGTGGAACATCTGCGAGGGCAGGGACGGCACGCAGACCTGGATGTTGTTGCCGGAGCACTGCTGCATGAACCGCTCCAGCCGGGCCGAAGAATGCTCCGGGCCCTGGCCTTCATAACCATGAGGCAGGAACATGACCAGTCCGCACAGGCGACCCCACTTCGCTTCGCCGGAGGTGATGAACTGGTCGATCACCACCTGGGCGCCGTTGACGAAATCGCCGAACTGGGCCTCCCAGATCACCAGCGTGCCGGGATCGGCTGTTGCAAATCCATATTCGAAACCCAGTACCGCTTCTTCCGACAACAGCGAGTCGATGATCGTCACCTTGTGCGGGTCCTCGGCCAGTTTTGAAAGAGGCAGGAACGGCGTGCCATCGTCCTGGTTGTAGAGCACGGCGTGACGGTGAAAGAAGGTGCCGCGGGCCGAATCCTGGCCGACCAGACGCAGGCCATGCCCCGCCTTGATCAGGCCGGCATAGGCCATGGTCTCGGCGAAACCCCAGTCCATCGGCATTTCGCCGGACGCCATCTTGCGGCGTGACTCGACGATCCGGACCACCTGCTTGTGCAGCTCGAATTTCTCCGGGGTGTCGGTCAGGGTGGCCGACAGCTTCTGAATCGCTTCAATCGGTAGCGTGGTATCGGCTGGTTCGCGCCAGTCCTGATCAATGAAGGGGCCCCAGTCGGCCGTTTTCAGGG
>JBLRWT010000619.1:0-1710 GCA_047921095.1 Wenzhouxiangella sp.
CCTGATCCTGACAACCGGTGGAACCGGTCTAAGCCCCCGTGATTGCACACCCCAGGCAACAGAATCGGTACTGATCCGCAGCTTCGCCTTGCCCTCGGCATCCTTGATCTCGGCCAGATCGACACGTTCGCCGGCCCTGTAACCCAAAGCCGCCGGTATGAGCATGCGGACGATCGGATAGAACCCATGAACGATGTTGGTCTCCTCGACAACCGCCAACTCGCCATTGGACAGCTTCACCAGGGTACCCGGCGCGACCCAGCCCATGAAATGGATAAACGTTTCAACCATGTTGCGATCGAATTTTCGACCGCGGCCGCGCCATAGAATACCGAGGGCATCATGATGAGAGCGCGCCGGACGATAGACCCGCTGTGACGTCACCGCATCGTAGACGTCGACGACCGAAACCAGCAACGAGATCGGGTTCAGTTCGGCTGCTTTCTTGCCGTGCGGATAACCGAGCCCGTCGGGGCGTTCATGATGCTCGAGGGCCGCCAGTGCGATATCCGGATGAACATCGAGCTCGCTCGCCAGCAGTTCATAGCCGATCGTTGTGTGCGTCTTGATGTGTTTGTATTCCGAGGCCGTAAGGCGCTCGGACTTGTTGAGTATGGCCAGGTCCAGGTTGACGTTGCCCAGATCGTGCAACAGGGCCGCAAGGCCGGCGCGCTCGACCCGCTCATTGGGCCACTCGAGCGCATGAGCCAGCCCGAGCGCCAGGATGGCGCAATTGATTGAATGCTGAGCGGTGTAGTCGTCCCGGTCCTTGATGCGCGTCAACCAGATCATCGCGGCAAGATTACGCTCGAGGTAGGCTGACAGCTCACTGACCACTTTCTCGGCGGCCTTGATTTCCACCGCACCGCGATCGGCAAAGGTTTTGATCAGGCGACGCGCCTGACTGTCGAGCAGGCTGTAGGCCTTCAGTGCCGCGCCGACGCTTTCCTGGTCGATTCTGGTTCCGCGCAGAGAATTGACCGGGTGTCCGGGATCACTTTGGCGGGCCACCCGCGCCGCATCCTCGGAAAGCTGGCTTGACTCCGGCCGCAACTTGTTGGGGCTGCGCGAATAATCAACAACCACCCATTCGCAGTGCTCGATGAACCAGCCTTTGGTCTTGGCCGAATCAATCAGGACGCCCTGCAGCGGGAAAGGCGTTTCAATCCACGGGATATCCAGGCGAATGATGAAGTGGCCAACTTCCAGATCCGATGGATGGATGATCAGTTCGGACTGCCACAGCGTACCATCCCCGTCCCTGGGCTTTGAAGAGATGGTCATCAATCACGTTCCTGCATAAATTCACAAAGGCGGCTGAGCCGAATCCAGAATGTATTTTGGCAGACTGCTCATGCCAGGCTGCATACTCTACAAATGGAGGTGCAACCCGGACACAGCCTGCAACCAATCATAGCATCCAAACGCCGCCCGAGAATGGACGCTGGCAACGCCGGGCATTAAAACGGAAATCGAAAGATTCAGGGTGTCACATCGAACCATTCCCATCCCTTGGGGGTCCAATATGGCTTTGTGACAGAATCGTCATTTTTTCGCAAGCCGCGGCTGACCCTTCGGCAACCCGACTTGTCATTCACAGAATAAGAAGACGAATTCCATTTATCAGGAGCAGACCGAATGAGATTGTTTCACAACGCCACCGCCGTCACGCCGCTTGCCGTGAAGATTGCCGTAATGATTGCCGCCCTG
>JBLRWT010000620.1:0-1710 GCA_047921095.1 Wenzhouxiangella sp.
CCGGGCCACCTGGAAGCGCTCGATCGCCACGGCCCCTGCCCTGCCCACCGTCAAAGCTTTCGTCCGGTCCTGCAGTGCTCCCTCTTTTAGGAAGCCTCTGATAAGAGGCGCCCTAGCCAGTCCTGAAGACCCCTGCCTCGGGTACTTCGAACTGACCTTTGGTCGTTTGCATCACTTCTTCCACCCTCGCGTCAGCCGGACCTTCCTGCAACCAGCGCTCGAGTTGCTCGAGCTTTGGGCCATCACCACGGGCAGCGACCTCCACTCGCCCATCTTTACGATTGACCGCATACCCTGACAAGCCAAGGCGTTCTGCCTGGCGCCGTGTCGACTCGCGAAAGAAGACACCCTGGACCCGCCCCGAGATCAACCAGCGGCGGCATTCAGCCATTGTCTTCGATCCATTCGGTGATCATCTGGCCGGTAATCGGTCCGATCCAGGTATGAACCATCTCGCCGGCGGCGTTGACCAGGAAGGTCGTCGGTAGTGCGCGTGGGGCGCCGAGCGCCTGTGGTGGGTCGTAAACGTCGACCATGAGAATGGGATAGCTCGCGGGGTAATCGACCAGGAAGCGCTCGAAATCCTCGACATCGGTGTCCTCGAAAGCCAGGCCAAGCACGGTGATGTCATCGCGGCTGTCGTGCAACCTGGACAGGTCGGGAATCTCCTTCCGACACGGAGCGCACCAGGTCGCCCAGTAATTGACAACCACCCAATCACCCCGATAGTCACTAAGGCTGTGATCCTCGCCATCCAGGCCGGGTAGCTGGAACTCCATTTCAGCGAGCGCGGGCGCTGCCATCAGCAGGATGATTGCCAGACCGAGCGGCAAGCCGCGCACCAATCCGAGCCACTTTTTCATGCTTTTTCCTTGAGTGAGCATTCAAACGTCAACAGAGACTTGATCGAACATTGCATGACATCACCAGCCTGTGAATCCACCGGGCTGAGTTCATTGTACAACGCCCGGTCCCAGTGACTTTCCACCGGCAATTGCGGCAACTCTCCAATGGGGAGTATGAACTGACCGGCACGATAGAGTTCCATCAGGCTGATCTCGTCCAGATCGGCCGATAGCAGCCAGTCACCCTCATGGTCACACTGGATAAACCCTGCCTCCTCGAAATGACCGAGCAGTCGTCGAAGCTGGAGGTCAGTCGCTGCCGGTTCGCGCCTTTGCAGCTCGGCAATCGACAGTGACTTGCCGCGGCGCTGCATTTGCCAGAAATGGCCGAGCAGGCGCAGGGCCAGAAACAGTTCCTGGCGCTTGGGCCAATGCCAATCGGCCCCCTCGTAGTTGAACGTCGTCAGTGCCGCCGACAAGCTCGCTCCCAGCAACACGACAACCCAGGACAGATAGATCCAGACCAGGAAAATCGGCACGGCCGCGAGTGCGCCATACAAGCGCTCGTAGGTCGGGAAGTTGGAAACATAAAGAACGAAACCGCGGCTGGCCAGTTCGAACAGAACCGCCGACAGCGCGGCACCGATCAACGCATGATGCCATCGAACTCGCCGGTTCGGTACGATCATGAACAACAGGGTAAAGCCGGCCAGCGCGACCAGGAGCGGCATGAAGTTGATCAGGCCCACGACCGCGCCTTCGGCCAGGTCCGTGGAAAAGAACGGAATCGCTGCCAGGTAGGAAGTCAATGCCAGGCTGGCGCCCATCAGCAGCGGGCCGAGTGTCAGGGCAGCCCAGTAGATCA
>JBLRWT010000621.1:0-1703 GCA_047921095.1 Wenzhouxiangella sp.
ACCTAAGGCGCACTATCCCAATCCTTCCCGTCGCCCGCCAGTTCGACGCCGCGCTCAATCGCGCGGTACCCGCATTCCAGCGGAAACTTCGGCGTAGACAGAAAACAGAATATTCCTTCCAACTGGTTTGAGAAATAGTCTCTTTTATGTGACTTTCATCCCTTTTTGCTGTCGCGAATGGACATCCCGCTGAAAGCCAGCAACGACGGGACATGCAGCCGGTTTCCCGGCCTCCGAGGCCTCGGCCATGGCGTCACCGAAATGAGACCCGACTCGGCGCCGCCCGACCGATGCTGAAATAAAACATTTCAAATCATCGACTTACAGATCCGGCACAGAAAATGTATATCAATCCTGCGCATTCTGCGTGTGAATTCCATTGGAGGAGCAAAAATGAAACTCTCTGTACTCAAGAACACAGTCCGGTGGCTGTGTAGCACCGGGCTGATATTGCTTTTTGGCGCCGGCTTTTCGATGCAGGCGGTGGCTCAAACGGGTTGCGGAGGCTCGATCGGGATTAACACCGATCCCAATACGATCATCAACCCGATCCAACTCAATCAGGTTCCCGAGGAATTTCCCTTGCGGATACAGATGCGCCCGGCAGCGGGCCAGGATTCGTTCCCGCTGAGGGTGGAAGCCGCCCGTTTCGCGCTTACCTGCGCCGACAATGACGACGCGGTGCCGTGCACGTACGGCAACGACGCCGGCGCGCTCAGCGGCGAAATTCCAATCGTGTTCCAGGGCCTTGATCTGGGCGATCCCGGAACCTGCGCCGTTACCGACGTGATCGAAAATCCGGCCGACCTCGGTCCGGGCACGATCCGCTTCACGTTCGATGAATTGACACTTGACCAGGCAGGGTGCACCGTCAACTTCTGGGTGGACGTCAACGACAAGGGCACCGATTCCACGCCCCTGCAACTGACACCTGCAGCTGAAGCCGATGGCATCTGCGACACCGGCACCGGCACTATCCTGTCGGGTTCTGCCGCAGGCAGCGCGCTGATATTGGTGGCAACCGTGCCCGACATCGAGTTGCTCAAGGAAATCAGCATCGACGGCGGAGCCACCTGGCATGATGCCAACGACGCATCCACTGCGCCGATTGCCGAATTCCCCAGCGGGGCCGAATACCGGCTGACCGTGACCAACACCGGAACCGCCGACCTCACCGACGTGGTGATTAACGATGCAACGCTCGGAATCAGCGACGTCGCCATTGCTGATCTGACCGTGGGCGAGACCGTGATCCTGGGATCCGGCGACATCGCGGCGCTTTCTTCAGCAACGGCATGTGATTCCGGAGGAACCTTCCAGAATATCGCCTCGGTAAATGCCGTGTCGGTAGACGACGGCTCCGGGGTCAGTGACAACGACCCGGCCAACCTGACCTGCGTCGGCATGGACGTGATCAAGAGCGGCGACACACTGGCCAAGGTCGGTGACAACGTGGAATATGTCTTCACCCTCCAGAATCTCAGCGACATGAATCTGTCCAACTGCACGGCCGACGACTCTGTATTGGGCGTGGTTTTCGGTCCGGTCGAGGTCCTGGCTCCCGGTAGCACGGATGCATATGCATCGCGAACCGCACTGGATACCGACCCCAGCACTCTTTTCAACGTTGTCACGCTGAACTGTGATGCAGTGGGTGCGGTCAACACGGTCAACCTGTCCGCACAAGATGATCACTCCGTGGA
>JBLRWT010000622.1:0-1695 GCA_047921095.1 Wenzhouxiangella sp.
TGAGCGTTCTCGATCTGGGCAATGATGCGATCATAGATCGCGCCCGGGCGGGGCAGCGTCTGCGGGGTGGCGGTAACCGGCAGCCAGGTGGCGCCCGCCGAATACACCAGCCCGTACTGGCGCCGGCTGCGCGTGACCGGCACGCCAAGAAAGCGCAGGTGATGGCTGTCTTCGGTTCCGGTCCGGCGGCTGTAGACGCGCAGCAACTCCTGATTCAGCGCCGGCGAGGAAATCATGACCAGTGTGCAGTGCAGGAAGATCAGCACGCATTCCAGGCTGAACACGATGTGCTCGCGATCGCTGCTGGCGGCATAGGGAAAGCGCCGGTCATCGACCAGGTAGCGCAATGAGCCGGCATCGTATTCGACATGGTTATAGCTGCCGCCGTGCAGCAGGTTGTAGGCCGAGGCAACCCGCTGCATGGCCTGGCAGAGATTCTCGGCGCCGATGACGTGCGACCAGATGAAATGACTGGTGCCGGGCATCAGCGGCCGGCTGGACAGGTGACAGGTCTCGTCCTGAAGTTGCACGGAAAGCGCTTGCAGCACGCGGTAATAGTCGGTAAGCGCGATGCGCCGGCCGGCCGCTGGCGCCAGAACCTCGTCGGAGACCCCGTGAAGCGCAAGCAGGGCTGCAAAATCCAGCCGGGCCTGTTCGGCCATGCGCTTGAGCGGAAGCAGATGGGAGGCGCTTACGGTCAGCACCGAATCACTGCATGGGACCGATTCCATGTTCGTCTGGTCTTCCTCGGCGAGTTGAGCGAATTTGTCCTGTCAGTCTGATCGCTTGCGTTGTGGCTGTCAAGCGCGTCGCTTTCTAGACTGTGCCCACAAGATAACGATACTTCCGGGGTTCCTCCATGAAACAGACCAGTCACTCGTATCGCTGCCCGATCCTTGCCCGGCGCAAGCTGATTGCGCCGCTGGCTTTTGCCGTGCTTTCAGGCCCAGTCGCGCTGGCACAGACCGACGCGGCCGAAGATTCTGCCGAAACCGCTGAGCCGACCGTCGATCGCATCGAAGTCACGGCGCGCCGGCGCGTGGAATTGCTCAACGAGGTGCCGTCTTCAGTTTCGGTGTTCGGCGACTCCCGGCTCAAGGACCGCCAGGCCGATCAGCTCAACGACATCCAGTACGCGGTCCCGAACCTGTATTTCGAGCCCGGCGACGGCTCCAACGCAGTGATCTTCATGCGCGGCATCGGCCAGAACGATTCTCTGTCGTTCGTCGACTCGGGCGTGGCCGTGTATCTGGACGACGTGTTCATCGCCCGCTCCCAGGCGGCGTTTCTGGATGTCTTCGACGTCGAGCGCATCGAGGTGCTGCGCGGGCCCCAGGGCACGCTGTACGGCCGCAACTCGCCCGGTGGTGCGATCAAGTTCATTTCCTCGCCGCCGCCGGACCATCTGACCGGAGACATCGAAGCCGGGCTGGGCAACTTCGGCGAACGCATATTCAAGGGCCGGGTCGGCGGGCCGATACTTGGCCAGAAGCTGCGCGGCAAGCTGGCAATCGCGGGCCGGCATCACGACGGCTTTGCGCGCAATGATTTTCTCGGCGGGCAGGATGGCGATACCGAATCGTTTGCCTGGCGCGGCAGCTTGGCCTGGAACCCGTCGCGCGATCTGGAGCTGACCTTCACCGCGGACGGCAAGGTGGACCGGCCCGACACCAGCCGCAGCCCGATCCGGGTCAC
>JBLRWT010000623.1:0-1695 GCA_047921095.1 Wenzhouxiangella sp.
GATGCCAGTGGCTTTGGTACGTTGCGCCGCCTGCGGGCCAGTCCGTCGACGGCGAATACACCGGTGGTGATGATCAGCGGCAATGAGCGTGCCACAGATGATTTCTTCCTGCAACGCGTCGGGGCCGACGACTTCATCCACAAGCCTTTCGGCCGCCTGGCGGTCTTCGGTTCCATCGAACGGCTGATACGGGCCGGTTCGTTGCCGCAACGGCCCGGGCAGGCCACCACGCCGCCGGATTTGGCGACGCAGTGAGTTTGGTTTGCTGGTTGGAGGTCGGAAGACGGAAGACGGATCCACGCCATCACCCTCTGTCATCCCGGACTTGATCCGGGATCCCCCAAGCTCGGAGGCAGAGGACGGAAGACGGAACCCGGAAGTCCAGACCTCATTGAAGCCCACTCGGTTGTCACTTGACAACCCTTCGGGTCCGGCTCATAATTCAACGTGACAAGAAAGCGCCACCCAAACAAGTTTGTTGAAGCAGCGGTCAAGGCTTCGGAAGACGCCGGGTGGCGAATCGAGATGACACCGGGCGGTCACTGCTGGGCCAGGATGTACTGCCCCTGGAACGATCCGGATTGCCGTTGCGGTGAGTTCTGCATCGCCAGCATCTGGTCAACGCCACGAAACCCGGAGAACCACGCGCGACAGATCACCCGAATCGTCGAGCGATGCAGTCGAAACACGCCGGAGACCGACAAATGAACCACGATTTCCAGCTGATCTTTCAGCTTCCCGAAAATGCACCGCCCGCGAATGAGATGGTCGAGGCGCTTGCCGAAGCCGGCTGCGACGATGCCATCGTAGGAACCGGCCATCCTGGACGCATTGCACTTGAATTCAGCCGCGAAGCGGAAAATGTGCAACAGGCCATCGACTCCGCAATTGACAATGTGCAAACCGCCTTGCCCAGCGCTGAGCTGATCGAAGCTGCACCTGACTACGCCGGACTGACCGAAATCGCGGAAATCATCGGCATCTCCCGGCAAGCATTGCGCAAGCAAATGCTCAACCGGGTCGATTTTCCCCGACCGATTCACTGCGGCAACCCGTCGTTATGGCACCTGGCCCCGGTCCTTGAATGGCTGCGCCAGCAACGAAACTACCGGGTAGACCCGACACTCGAAGAAATCGCACGCCACAACATGCGCCTGAACACCCGGCAACAACGCCAACAGGCCGAAATGCTGGACCAGAACCAAACCGCTACAGCCTGAGGGCGGAAGACGGAAGACGGAGGACGAAGGTCGTTGAGCCTCGCTACACGTAGGTCGGGGTTGCATCCCCGACGGTCAAAAGGTGGGTGCGAGGAAAGCGGTCGTTCCGTGCGGGAGACGGAAGACGGAAGACGGAAGACAAAGTGCGCTTGCGCACGGAACCGAGCTTCCGACGCTCGCTAAGATTGCCGTTTCGTCCAATCTTCTCGAGGGTCAGCGATCGATGGCAAAACGTCCGGACAAGGTGAATGGAGAGCATCGCGAGGCTGAACTGGCCAATTTCATTCGGGACGAAATGGAGACCATTCTTGGCCGGTGGGAGGACTTTGTATCCACACTGCCTGCCGCCCGCAGGCTGAACAAGGAAGAAGTTCGTGACCACGCCGAAGATATCCTGCGGCGGATTGCCTCGGAAATCGAAGACCCTCAATCCGAAAAGGAGCAGGAAGAACAGCTCGCCGAGTGCGCATCTCAG
>JBLRWT010000624.1:0-1692 GCA_047921095.1 Wenzhouxiangella sp.
CGGATTCGAACAGACCGCGGTCCCGCACGCCCGAGGGACCACCATGTTCGGCCAGTTGCCGCTCCTGAATGGCCTCGGCCAGCTCAGGCGAAATCCAGATCCACTCCGCCATGATTCACTCCGCCAGCTTGCGCAACAAATCCCGATCCTCACGCATGATGCGCTCGGCCACGTCCATCTGCGCGGCAAACTCCGGGTTGAACGCCGTCAGAGTGATGCCATCAGGTGTTTCGAGCACCATCAACTCATCCCCACGCTGCACGCGCAGCTTTTCGAGCAGTTCCTTGGGCAACACAACGCCAGTGGAGTTACCAATAGCGGTCAGCTTGAGCTTGCGGGTCATTGAAATGTCCTCGTTCAGTCGTGGAACCAATTATAACAATTGTTATAACAGCACTCAACTTCTTTCAGCCCCAACAAAACCCCACGGGTCAATCAGGGTTCATTCCAGTCGTCGCTTGTTCATCCGCCGACAGCCGGCGCCTCATTTCCTCAAGCCCAAAACTGACCATGGCTTATCTACCGGCCATGGAACCAGCCACGTGATCGGGCATGAACGGCCATGCCGATCAGCAGGATCACCACGGGAAAGGCGGCTGCTTCGATCAACCCCAATCGTCCGATGGCATCCAGCACAAACAGATCTCGGCACCTGGTCGGCCAACAAGCGGCATATCGACGCACTTGGGTTCGACCCGAGACCGGAACTGCGTAACCGACTCCGCGAGCACTGGGGCGACCCCAGCACCACCCAAACCCTGACCTGGCCTCTACCGGTCCGTATCGGCCGGGTCGAATCCTGCCTCTGATCCACCGGCCGGGGGGCAAGTTGCTGGTAGATCAATATCTAGCTAGAATAGCTATTCAAGCTGTTCGAGATAAGTCTTATGAAGACATTTACCGCATTGGAAGCGAAGAACCGCTTTGGGCAGGTGATTGACGCAGCTCAGCGTGAGCCGGTGACTGTCACCCGCCAGGGAAGGCCAAGCGTGGTCATCCTGTCCGCGGACGAATACCAGCGACGCCAGACCCGTGCCTGGCGAAATCTCCTGGCTGTCATGGAAGATACCGGACACTACGCTGCCGAGCAGGGGCTGACAGAAGAAGCCCTGGACCAACTGCTTGCCGATGAAAGCTGATCGGGTTGTAGTCGACACCAATGTTTTGATCAGCGCCCTGCTGACCCCGAAAGGAAAATCCGGTCAGACGCTGCGTCGACTCGCGCAGAATGAGTCAACGCTACTGCTGTCTCGCGTCACCTTTCTCGAACTGGCGTCCAGGCTGGCCAGGTCCAAGTTCGATCCCTACCGCACCGCCGAGCAAACGGACCGTTATCTCGAATGGCTGGCCGAGGTGGCCGAATGGGTCAAGCCCTCGATCCGGATTACCGACTGCCGCGACCCGGATGACAATCGCTTTCTCGAGGTCCTTGTGGCAGGGGAAGGCGATCTCCTACTTACCGGTGATTCCGACCTACTCGACCTGCACCCATACGAGGGCAGACCGATCCTGACACCCGCCGACTTTCTGGCGGGATAGCAAAGCGGCCAGCCAGCGTCGGCGCTCAATCACTCTGATCAGGAATCTGCGGCTCCACCAGTTTCGCCAGCAAATTCAGCGACTCCTGCCAGCCTAAATAGCAATGCTCGGGCGGAATGATGTCGGGCAGGTCTTCCTGGGTGATGGTCAATT
>JBLRWT010000625.1:0-1686 GCA_047921095.1 Wenzhouxiangella sp.
GTCCCGCGTTCCCTCGATGGCAGCGATCGGAATGAGTTCGATTTGCCGCCCGGCAACGCGAACCGGCCATGGCTCACCGACGGTCAGTGCGAGGCGGTCCTGGGTGTGGCGATTGATCATGACGGCACCTTCCGTGCCGAGCAGCGAACCGGTAGCCGCCCCGCTCAGGCGCATCGGGCCGCCTTCAGCCAGGGATAGCGGATCGATCGCCAGCAATTCCAGGATTTCTCCGTCATGGCGCACGCGGGTCTGCAAGACCGGTACCAGAGCCGGAGAGCCGGGTAGAGTGGCCAGCCTCGCATAATGCTGCTCATCGATCACCCCGCGCGGGTGTTCGATGCGCAGGCTGTCGCGGCCACTCAAGGCTTCGGCAGCAGTGTCCAGCGAGTGCAGCAGGACGTCTCGCAGCAGGGCGACGCCGGTAACGACAGCCACCCCTGCTGCGATGCCGACCAGCGCCAACAGCAGTTGACCAGGATGTCGGTAGAGAAAGCGCCGTGAAAATTGGGCCAGGATGCGCATCAGGACGTTTTGAGCTGGCCGTGGCGCAGGTAGAGCACCTGCTCGCACAGTTCGGCTGCCTGCGGGTTATGGGTCACCATCAGCAATGTGCACCCGGTCTGTCGCGTCACCTGATCGAACAACTGCAGTACACCGTCGGCTGTTGCCTGGTCCAGGCTGCCGGTCGGCTCGTCCGCCAGCAACAGCGCCGGTTCGTGCACCAAGGCCCGCGCAATGGCCACACGTTGACGCTCACCGCCCGATAGCGTTTCAGGCAGGCGCGGCATCAGGTGGCTGATGCCGAGCGTCTGTGTCAATGCCTCGAGCTGGCTGCTGGAGGTCGACCTGTGATTGAGCCACAAGGGCAGTTCGATGTTTTCACGTACGGTCAGGCTGTCAAGCAGATTGAAGTCCTGGAAAACCAGACCGACGTGGCGGGCGCGCAGCCTGGTCAACGCCGGCTCTGGCACCTCGGCCAGGTTGCGGCCTGCCAATTCGACCCGGCCGGCGTCCGGACGGTCCATGCCGGCTGCCAGGTGAAGCAGCGTTGTCTTGCCCGATCCTGATGCGCCCATGACGGCGACTCGCTGGCCATGATCGAGGGACAGGGAGAGATCGTCGAGAACCCCGATGGTCTCGCTGCCCGTGTGAAACACGCGTCGCACCTGGTGCAAGCTCAGAACCCGATCAGTGCCCACTGCCATTGTCCTTGTCGGTTCAGATCGACCGTCATTGTAACGCTCGGATTGTTGTCGCCTTCGGGGTGTCGCGTGGAGGGCAATAAAAAAGCCCCCAACCGGGAGCGTGGTCAGGGACTTTGACGTACACGTTTGAAGTGGCAGGGAGGGAGGGAGAGATACACTTCAAACGCGCCAGCAGTATCTTCGCAAGCGGTGAAATTGCCGTGAACAGTAAGTCATGTCGCATCCGGCGGGGTTCGGGAACTTTTGGAGAGTCTGAGCTTCAAAAGTACCGTTCGCGAGTTGTGCGATTTTTGTTGATATCTGGTTGGCAAATCTGCTGCTTTGTGGTAGAGTTACAACCAACCTTGGCGAAACCGCAACGGTGAACCAGGGTCGCAGGGCGCGAAGCGAGGTACATCACTCCGACATATTGCCCCTCCCTGGAAAGGGGAGGGGTTTTTTTTCGGCCCTGATTTCCAGTGATCTGCAAGGAACCGGTTCG
>JBLRWT010000626.1:0-1679 GCA_047921095.1 Wenzhouxiangella sp.
CGCGAGCCGTTGATCGCCGCGAGAGCTTGCGGAGTGCCGGCATTGGTGCACGGCCGCGAGATCATCGAAGACGATACCCACCTGCAGAAGCTGATTGGCCATGACGGCCGTGTGATCGTTTCGCATATCAATCATCTTGCGAGTCGGGTCGTCTCGAATTCGCGGGCAACGCAGGAGGCGATCGATCCCGAGCGCAAGGGATTCGTCTTGCCCAATACCATCGATGTTGATGGCTTTGCGCGTGAGGTACAGTCTCGCGGACAGCAGCGCTTGAGGCGACGCTTGAGATTGGGGTTGGTCGGATCGAATGTGGCGAAGAAGGGCGTCGAGGATTTCCTGTGGCTGGCTGCAGAATGCGAGCGCCAGGGCATCGGTGCTCAATTCATGGTTATCGGTCCGCGAAATGTCTATGTCAAGGCGCTTGCACGAAAGCCTGAGTTCAAGCGATTGCGCAATGTTCGATTTGCCGGCTACATCGCCGACCCGGCAGATGTCATGGCGCGAATCGATGTGGTGTGCAGTTTCTCGCACGTCGCCGAATCCTTTGGCAGGACCGTGCTGGAGGCAATGGCCGCCTCGAAGCCGGCCATTGTGTATGATCGGGGTGCATTGCCGGAGCTGGTGGAAGACAGGCAGACCGGCTTCGTGATTCCATATCGAGAGCCGCTCGCGGCAGTCCCGATTGTTGAACGGCTGGCAAACGATCGGGGGTTGCTTGAGCGACTGGGCCAAGACGCCCGGAAGAAAGCGCTTCGGGAGTTCGATGTTGGCGTGTATCGAAAGAAGTTGGGGGAAATTTATAATGAGGTATTGCAGTTGGAGTGATGCAAATGCAGGGCAGGGTGATCAAGGAGTCGGCTATCGGCCTGTCATTGCCGGCGCGATCGGCAATCCAGTATGTCAAGGAGTCGGCCATTGGCCTGTCATTGCCGGCTCGATCGGCAATCCAGTCTTTCAGGGAGTCGGCTTGCAGCCGACGCTTTGTTTACTGGATACCCGATCAGGTCGGGCATGACGAGCCATACTTCAGACACCAGCCTGTCATTGCCGGCTCGATCGGCAATCCAGTCTTTTAGGGAGTCGGCCATCGGCCTGTCATTGCCGGCTCGATCGGCAATCCAGAGGCCTATAATTGTCGAAAATTTCCCCGGATGCGCTCCGCTTATCCGGGCTACACAGCTGATTCGATTTATGGATTTCTGACTTGTCCACCGACTTTTTAACCCTTGTCCGCATGTTCGCCGGCCAGCTTTTGCTGCTGACGCGCCGAATACTTGAATGCAGCCCGGTTCGCCTGGCGGCCGCCGTTCCTGTTTTCCTGGTCAACCAGGTTTCGTTCGTGCTTTCGATGATGCTGCCACTGAAGGTCATCATCATGCTCGGCTCGGACGGCGTGCCGCGCTATTTCCGGTTTTTCATGACCGAGGAGACGCGCGACGCCTGGCTTGTCGGTCTGGCCGCGGGCGCGGTCGGGATGTTCCTTCTGTACCTGCTGACCGGCGCCATCCTGACCCGGCTGGGCAGGCGCGGCGGGGAACGCGTGCTGGAGCATAGCCGCAAGACCGGTCTGTTCGACGACCAGGATCGTTTTGCCAGCGATGTATTCCTGCGGGTCGCCTCGACCTGGGGCACGCTTGTCATGTCGGTTGGCGCCGTTGCGCTGGGTTTGTGGCTGGAGT
>JBLRWT010000627.1:0-1675 GCA_047921095.1 Wenzhouxiangella sp.
GAAAAGGTGTTTTCCCTGCTCGGCAAGTGGCGGCCGCTGAAGGAAAAGCGGCCCGGTGTGGTGATTGGGGTTGGCGGCTGCGTCGCCAGCCAGGAAGGCAATGGCATCCTCAAGCGCGCCCCGTTCGTCGACCTGGTTTTCGGGCCACAGACCATCCACCGCTTGCCGGCCATGGTCGACCAGGTTCGCCGTGATAAAAAGCCGGCGATAGACATCAGCTTTCCGGAGATCGAGAAATTCGATCACCTGCCGCCGGCCGGTGCCAAAGGGGCGACCGCCTTTGTTTCGATCATGGAAGGCTGCAGCAAGTACTGCTCATTCTGCGTGGTGCCCTATACCCGCGGTGAGGAAGTCAGTCGACCGCTGGACGACGTTATCGCCGAAGTCGCGGCGCTGGCCGGGCAGGGCGTGTGCGAGATCAACCTGCTGGGCCAGAACGTCAATGCCTACCGCGGCCCAATGCATGGTGGTGGCAGTGCCGATCTGGCCCTGTTGATACAGTATGTTGCGCACATCAATGGGGTCGAGCGAATCCGTTTCACGACCTCGCACCCGGTGGAATTTTCCGACAGCCTGATCGAGGCTTTCGCCCAGGTGCCCAAGCTGGCCAATTACCTTCACCTGCCGGTCCAGGCGGGTTCGGATCGTATCCTGTCGCTGATGAAGCGCGGGCATACCGTCCTGGAATACAAGCAGAAGATCCGCAAGCTGCGCGAGGCGCGACCCGATATCGCCCTGTCCTCGGACTTCATCGTCGGCTTCCCTGGCGAAACAGAACATGATTTCGAGCAGACCATGGAGCTGGTGCGCTCACTGAACTTCGACCAGAGCTTCAGTTTCATCTACTCGGCGCGCCCCGGCACGCCGGCCGCCTCGTTTCCCGATATCGTCAGCCTGGATGAGAAGAAAGCGCGGCTGAAGCGACTGCAGGATCAGCTCAACCTGCAGGCCCGTGCGATTTCGGATGCCATGGTGGGAACGACCCAGCGGGTGGTGGTCGAAGGGCCGAGCAAGAAAGACCCCGATGAACTGGCTGGCCGGACCGAGAACAATCGCGTGGTCAACTTCCAGGGTCCGGCTGAATTGATCGGTCGCATGACCGATGTCACCATCACGGCAGCCATGGCCAACTCACTGCGCGGGCGCCTTGAAAGCGCGCGCACCGAAGCGGCCTGAATGAGCAGCGCGACCGCGTCGACCGTCATACTGGAGCTGGAACCGGCCGACAATGAGCGGCTGGCCAATCTCTGTGGGCAAATGGATGAGCACCTGCGCCTGATCGAACGTCGCCTGGGTGTCTCCATCGCGGCCCGGGGCAATATTTTCAGTATCCAGGGAGAGCCTGATTCAATCAGTGGCGGCCGCCGGGTGCTGCGCAAGCTCTACCGCCAGGCCGAACGGGAAATCCTCACCCCGATGCTGGTCAACCTGCAGTTGCAGCAGGCTGGGCTGGACGAGGCGGAGGCGGACGCTGATACCGAGGTCAGCATCCGTACGCGCCGCGGATTGATTCGTGGTCGCGGCCCGAACCAGAAGCGCTACCTTGAACGTATCGCGACGAATGATGTGAACTTCGGCGTTGGCCCGGCCGGCACCGGCAAGACCTTTCTGGCCGTTGCCTGCGCCGTCGACGCACTGGAAAAGGACCGCGTACAGCGCATCATGCTGGTTCGTC
>JBLRWT010000628.1:0-1671 GCA_047921095.1 Wenzhouxiangella sp.
AAGTCGGCTGGCAGCCAGAAACCCGTAATAATTGGACTCGACAGCGAGTGAAGCAAAGGCCAGCAGAGCCTCCGGGCGCTGCAACTCGGCCAGCGCCCGGCCGCCGAGAATCTGCACCTGGGTGCCAAGGTAATCCTGGTAGGCACGCGCGCCGCCCTGGTCAGCGGAAAAATCGTCGTAGCTCAGGATTCGCGAACCCGGTGGGTTGACCTGCACCTGGGCCGTGGCCCGGTATTCCGGGATCATCAGCAGGGTGACCAGAAAGGCCGCAACCGTCACGATGCCAACCACGCCCAGCACCGTCCAGCGGCGCTTGACCAGCACCCGCCAGTATTCCTGCAGATCAATGGTGTCGTCGTCCTCGGCCCCCGTACGCTGCTGCATCAGCGGGTCATACACGGCCATCTGGTGATTGCCCTGCTGCACCGCCTGCAAATGCTGACCTGGTTTCTTGTCCTTACCGTCGTCCATCGTATCCCCGTTTTCCTTCATACCTGCAAATCACACCAGCCGCCCCAGCGGTCGTGTTTCGTAATGCCCATGCCGACTCACCGATTCGGCCTGCCGTGTTCTTCTTCAAAGTGGCCGGAACCCCAACAGCGCGATGGGCGAGGCAACGCGCCAGAAGCCGTTCCAGCCTGCGCGCAAGGCGCTGGTTTCGACCACCACGATATCGCCACTGCTCAGGCTGATGTCCATGCCCGGGTTGTCGCGAATGGCCGCATAATTCACGTCCCTGGCTTCCCAGGCGCCGGTCTGGGCATTTCGTTGCAGAACCCGGATCTCCGACCGCGATGCCTCGAAGGACAACCCGCCGGCCTCGGCCAAAGCCTTCAGCACCGTGGTGTCGGAACGTTGTGGATAGGCGCCCGGCCGGCCAACCGCGCCTTCGACGTAAACAAACCCGCCGCGCGGCACGTTGATCATGGCCGACTCGCCCAGCACGAAGTTGTAGCGATCGGCCTCGCGCATCAGGTCTTCGACGTTGATGATCAGGGTGCGCGTGCCCGGCTGGTTGGATTCCGGGTCGATGATGCGATCGGTCAGGTAGACCTGGTTGCCGGCCTCGCGGCTGATGCCGCCGGCCATGGCCAGGGCCTCGATCAGCGTGGTCTGACGCGTGGTGTTGTAAACGCGCGGATTTTCCACCGCGCCGACCACGGTGAACTGCTGGCTGCGATACTCGGTGACCTCGGCTGAGATCTGCGGGTTGCGCAGGTACTTTTCGGCATAGGCATCGGTCACGGCCGACTCGACCTCGCCCAGGCTCATGCCGCCCACGCCCACCTGGCCGATCAGCGGCATCAGAATATTGCCCGCCCCGTTGACACGGTACTCGCGCGAAAGCTCGTCGACCCCCATGATCTCGATCCGCAGCCGATCTTCCGGGCCGACGCGGTAAACGCCATCGCCGTTGCCGGTCACCGCCATCATCAGCAACTGCTCGTTGATCTCGGTCACCCGCTCCTCGGCCGCCTGCTGCTGCTGAAAATCAGCCACGGTGGTGCTGTTGTTGCCGGAACTGGCGCAACCGGCGAGAAATAGAAAGCAGAACATCGGGAAAAGTGCCAAACGCATACAAATCACCATCTTGAAAAGCAATAAAGCGGCGTCACTGACGCCGCTTTACAAAAATTGCTAACCACTGAATTTCGCTGCTGAGCCGGATGC
>JBLRWT010000629.1:0-1660 GCA_047921095.1 Wenzhouxiangella sp.
CGGTTGGTCTACGCTTTTGAGAACGATAGCCTGCTGATCGCCCAGTGCCGGTTTCACTATTGAAGACCTAGTGTAAGGCTAGAAGGGGAAAATCAGGCAATTTGATCCGAAAATGCTGATCACAGACACGCCAAGCAGCCGGCAAGCCTACTTTTCTCTTAAGCGTACGGCAACTATGCCGGGTAAAGCGCCGGAAGCTCCTGTACCTGGCCTGTTCTGGAAAAGAACGGGTTGACGACGCGCACGTTGCCGTAGTGTCGGCCGTGCTGGAAATCTTCCGAAATAAGTTCGGCAATGCCGAAGCATTGTGCAAACGCCCACAGGTGCGCATCGAACCAGGACATTCGGTAGGTCGCGCATCCGTACATGGCCGTCGTCAAAACGTGCTCGTCCGGGTACAGCACCCGGAACTGTCGCATCAGCGATTCTGCTTCGAGCAGCGCATCGGCGCGCGCCAGCAGAGGTTCGCCTTCGAGGTCCTTGCACGGTCTGGATACAGCAGCGACGAACTCGACCACGGCCTGGTGCGGAAGCACGACCGAGTCTTCGAGTAAACCATCCCGCAACAGATCATGAGCAATCTGCCGCTTGAGCTCATCGCGCGGGTCGTAGCGGTAAACCAGGACATTGGTGTCAATCAGACGTTTCAGGTCCGGCCTCCCCACGCGTGTACAAGTCCTCGCGAGTCCAGTCCCGCTTGCCGGTCCGGGTCGGTTCAGGCAGCTGATCCGTGCGTTCCCGGCTTCGTCGGGTCGCTTCGTCAAACAGCCGCAACCGCTCGTCCCGGCTCAGCGTGCTCGATGACCTCCCGGCCTCGGTAACGATTCGAATGTCATCGCCGCTGGACTGGAACTCGATCCGATCACCGGGCGCAATGCCGTGCGCCTCGGCAAGCCGCTTGGGCAACGTGACCTGCAACTTGCTCGTGACTTTTGCCATACCCTTACTTTAGCAAGGAAAATATCCTTGTCAAGAATCCAGTCGCCTTCCGCCCACGCGAACCCGGTTCAGCACCTCTCGCTCCGGGGCCAATTCAGGACAGGCTTCAATTAAAAAAGGCAGCTTCCGCCACCGAGGTCGTTTTGGGGCCCGAGAAGAGCGTCTTTGCTGACATTTGACCCGGGCCTGCTGGAATCTGTCGTCGAAAGCGTCCAATCGGTCGGAATTGATGGATTTCACACACGCCAAAGGCTGGCGCCAGGTCAGTTTTTCGAGTTCATTTCCAACAGCTTGCCCACTACCAAGTCATCGTCCATCTGCTCGCCTTGCCAGTTGGGGATGCACGTTTCAGCGGTAACGTTGATTCCGTGGCGACGGTTGGTGTTGATCAGGGCGAAGACGTTACCGCGGTAACGTGTTTGTAGGGCGTCGGGGAGGATTTTGCAGTGCGCATCGCGGAATTCGGGTTGGCTGTTCGGGTTCATCCGAACTGAAAAGCCGCCTTCGTGGACGGCGCGGTGGTGGTGGCGGCAGAGGGTGACCAGGTTGTCGAGTTTAGTTTCGCCGCCGTCGGCCCAGTGTTGGATATGGTGCGCATCGACGTGCTTTTGGGCGGTGCAGCCGGGGAACCGGCAGCCTTGGTCGCGTTTTTGCAGGGCTCGGCGGATGGCCGGTGGGATGGAGCGGGTTTTGCGGCCGACGTTGAGGGTTTGGCCATCGC
>JBLRWT010000630.1:0-1651 GCA_047921095.1 Wenzhouxiangella sp.
CCCGCGACGTCATGCAATTCGCGCGACAGGCGCAGCCGTTCCTGGTCGCGGGCGGTTTCGGCCAGCAGCGAACGAGTGGCCAGCAGCCGGGCGTTGACCGTCTGAAGATCCCCGGCCATTTGTTCGGCCTTGTCGGCATATCGCATCACCAGCACCGCGAAGAGCTGGAAGCCGACAAAACCCAGCATTTGCAGGCCGGCGCCGCGCAAGCTGGACCCCCAGGGCCCGAGCATGACACCGCCGAAGTAGAGATTGATGACGATCAGCGCCAATGCGAGACCGGAGTCGGAAAGTCTGTTGGCAAACTGTAGGGCCAGCAAAATCAGCAGGATCGGCGTCGCCCCGCCCGGGATGAACCACAGCGCCAGCGCGGTCAGCAGCGTCAGCGCAGCCAGGAAGGCATCGAAGACACGGCGCGGAATCAGTTCATCGAGCAGGCAGGCCATCCAGCAAAGCAGGAAGGCGAATAGCAGGACGTCGGCCAGCGTGAGCAAGCCGCTGCCGGACCGGTCTACCACCGTCATCGCCGTCAGCCAGACCGCCGCCCAGGCAAAGTACGAGGCCCAGGCCAGCGGGCTGGCCAGCAATTCACGACCTGCCTGTTTCCATTCGATATTCATGCCTTCTGTATAACCCTCCCGCTCGCCAACCACAACCACACGGATGAAAGTTGTGACTTTCGGCATCCGGGTTTGTTGACTTCCGGCACCTGAAGCCCGGGTCGCGCTGGCCAATCATGTAGTCATCATCAATGAGGAGAAGCGGCCATGACATTCATCGATCTGCTTTCAGGCTTCGCCCTGCCGCATGCCCTGATCGGCACGGTCGCGCTGGCCACGTTCTGGACGGCCGGGCTGGCCAGGAAAGGATCGCCGCTGCACAAGAGTGTCGGCAAGGTCTACCTGATCGCGATGGTCGGCATCGTCCTGACCGCCGTGCCGCTGACGTTATCGATGGCACTCCAGAGCCATTGGGTGGGCGCCACCTTTCTCGCCTACCTGGTGATTCTGGTCAGCCACTCCTGCCGCATGGCCTGGCTGGCGATACGCCACAAGCGCGATTTCGCGCGCTACACAGCAACCGGATTCCGGATCAGCGCCAGCCTGCTGGCTGTCAGCGGCGCGGTGGTCGTGGTCGTCGGCGTACAGTTCGAGGCGTGGCTGCTGATCATCTTCGGCCTGCTCGGCCCACTCGGCGGATGGGAAGCCTGGAACCTGATCCACAAGGGCCCGCAGAGCCCGAAATGGTGGCTGAAGGAACACTATGGCGCGATGATCGGCAACGGCGTGGCCACGCACATCGCCTTCATGCAGATCGGACTGATGCGCCTGATTCCGGAACTGGGCTGGCCCGCCGTCCAGCACATGGCCTGGTTTGGCCCGCTTGCGCTGGGTCTGGCCGCCGGCTGGTGGCTGGATCACCGGTATATACGTCCTCGCAGCCGGGTGGTGCCTTCGGTACAAGCCACCAGCCAGGTTGGCGGGCCACACGGATAGTTTGGCGGGACGCGGACCAGCGAATTGAAGTCCTTTCTTACCGCGACTGGAATCAAGGTGCCATGAATGCAATAGCCTTCCCCCGCAACCGGGGGAAGGAGATCTGATCTCCGACCCTCCCCCGCAGGCCGGGGAGGGAGATTGGATCTTCGCCC
>JBLRWT010000631.1:0-1632 GCA_047921095.1 Wenzhouxiangella sp.
GCGACGCCCCCATGGTCGTCGACCTGGGCCGCGCCCCCGGCCAACGCGAAGACCGCTACATGCACCTGCTCTGCGGCCCGGTCAGCGCCGACATGCTGGCCAGCGTCTCCAGCCGAACCAGTACCGCCGACCAGGCACAAAGCAACGCACTGGCCGACCGCGTCGCCGAACTCGAACAACGCGTCGCCGCCCTGGAAGCAAAACTGGACAACGACACGTAGGTCAGGGTCGCATCCCCGACGGTCAAAAGGTGGGTGCGAGGAAAACGGTCGATGCGTGGAAACGTTCTGCGCGACCCAGAAACCAGCCAACCAACCAACCAGCCAACCGGCTTTCACCCACAACTCAACCTCTCAAAATCACTGGCCAGACGGTCAAGCCGTGAGCGAAAGCGGTTGATCTGACGCTCGGGCGCCATGTTGTGTAGATCAACGAGGGCTTCCAGTGTGCGATTGCGGTTGTATTCCATGATCGCGCGGTACTCATCCGACCAGCCCGAGGCCGGGGTGAACAGGGTATCAATGCGTCGATCAAATTCGGGCCGGTCATGGCGGATCCGCAATGCCTCGGCAAAGCGGGCCTGCCAACGTTCGCGCTGGGCCAGGTTGAGTTCGGCGGTGGGCTGCAATTCGGTGGTCCACTGGTCCAGACGCTCGCGTTGCTGGGCGGTCGGGCGGCCGGCGAATCGGCGCATGCCACGCACCATGCCCTTTACCTGATCGTCTTGCCGCTGCTCGGTGCTGATCTCTACCGTCTGTTCGCGATATTCTTCGTTACCCTCCCGGAAGCCGGTCTGCAACTCGGCAATCTGATCGTCGTCCAGACTTGCCAGCAGATTTGTGATCGCCGGGCGAGCCTCGGCTGCGAAGCGACGGGCGAAGGTAGCCAGTTGCTCGCCATGCTCGGTCAGGCGCGAGACGGTGATCCGATCGGTGGCAACGTCGGTCTCGATGCGCAGAAGAAACTCGGCATATTGCGGCAGCTCGCTGGCGCAGTGCCAACTCAGTTGGTCGGCAATCGCCTGACGGGCGGCAAGCTGCTGCTCTGAAGTAAGGCTGACCTGATCGTTCAGCCATCGCATGGTCAGCCAGTCAAGGTTGTTATAGGCCGAACGAACGCCGCATGCGCTGAGCGCCAGTGCGAGGACGACAACAACAGTGAGACGAGCAAACCGGTTCATGCTTGCAGCATACGTCGCGGGATGACAAGCCAGCGTTAACACCGCCCGTCAGGACGTGGGCAGCTCGGTATCGCGTGGTGGCTGGCTGCGGTCTTGGGGGCAGTAAAACGGCTGGCCATCGCGTCCGGCATGGTAGGCGTGGACTTCCGCTCCGGCCTGCAGTCGGATGTAGTAGCCGCCCACCAGGGCCTGGGTATACATCATGTCGGGTTCGGGGCACCCCAGGGCGCCATTGGGCCAGGTCACACGACGGGCCTCGACTACCTCGATGTCCTGTTCCGTCAGATCCAGTCGCTCTGCCATCTTGGTTTTGGCGGCGGCGAGGCTTTCATCAATATCCAGCGTCGGGCCGTGTTCGGTAATCATGGGATCCTCCACACGTGGTTCGGTGTCAACCGGCTCAGGTTCGATATCGCAGGCAGTGATCAGTGCGGTCAGAAGCACGGCCGAGG
>JBLRWT010000632.1:0-1630 GCA_047921095.1 Wenzhouxiangella sp.
TGCGTCTTTGCGTTTCAAAGGTTTTGCTGTTTTTAGCTTTAAAACCTCGCGTTGTCCACTCATCCCACGGGATATAATCCGCATCTTGTTGGCTGCCTAGTGAAGCGATTCGCCCATGACCTACTGCGTTGCCATTCGGCTTGAAGCCGGGCTGGTGTTTGCCTCGGACTCGCTCACCAGCGCCGGGGTCGACGACCTGAGCCTCTATTCCAAGATGCACCACTTCAAAACAGCCGATGATCGGGTCATCGTGCTGCTTTCAGCCGGCAACCTGGCGACCACCCAGGCGGTGATCAAGCAGATCGAGCGCGACATCGCGACCCCGGGCGCCGAGGGCAGTCTGAACGCACTTGAGCACCTGGACGAAGTCGCACGCTATATCGGAGAAGTCAGCGGCCAGGTCCAGCACGGGTTTACCGGCCAGGCCGAGCAGAATGGCGGCATGATGGAGGCCTCGTTCATTCTTGGTGGCCAGATCCGGGGCAAGCCACACGATGCGTTCCTGATCTACCCGCAGGGCAACTACATCGCCACCTCGCGTGACAAGCCGTTTCTGCAGATCGGCGAGACCAAGTACGGCAAGCCGATCCTCGATCGGATCATCGATCCCTCGGTCAATCTCGACCGGGCCGCGCGCTGTGCCCTGATTTCCATGGATGCCTCGGTTCGGTCGAACCTGACCGTCGGTCCGCCCATCGAGTTGATGATTTACGAGGCTGACAGCCTCGCGGTCGCCCGCCGCTGCCGCTTCGAGGCCGACGATCCATGGCTGAAATCATTGAGTGAGGACTGGTCGGAGGGGCTGAAGCGACTGTTCCTGGATTTGCCGCGCTTCGACTGGGAATAGGTCGCGAAGCTCGGATAGGGGTCAAGCATTACAGGATCAGGGTGAGTAACCGCTGTTGCGAATGACCTCATCGACCAGTTGCAATTTCTTGACCACGTTCGGGGTCAGGACGAACGGGTAGGGGTCGGGCTGGTCCATGGAGCGGTTGAGCAGATTGATCTTCAGCGCCAGTTTTGTCCAGTGGTCGGCGCGTTTGACCATGTTGCCACCAATCACGCCGGCCGGCGCCAGCCCGATGGCCACGGCCGTTTCAAGCGTGTCATTGATCTGCAACAGGTGGGCCCAACACTCGGCCCAGTCTTCCCACGGGTGTGCGCTGGCATAGGCGCTGACGTAGTTCTGCTGCCAGTTGGCGGGCGGGCCGGCGTTGTAATAGCGATCGATCGAACCGGCATAGTCCTGGCGCTCATCGCCGAACAACTCGCGCACCCGGGCCAGCATCGGGCCGGTGGCAACCAGCCGATCCCAATAGTAATGGCCGCTCTCGTGACGGAAGTGGCCGAGCAGGGTGCGTTGCTGCTCGTTCATCTGCACCCGCATCCGTTCGCGCTCGACGTCGTCGGCTTCGGAAATGTTGATCGTGATCAGGCCATTGGCATGGCCGGTCATGATCTGGTTGCCCTGGTGGTGGTCGTGAAATTCGTGTCCGTCGCCCGGATCATTTTCCATAAAGGCGAAACCGAGCCCGGTATTCGGCTGGCTGGATCTGGGTATGACCGGCAGGCGGTGATGGCGAAGGTCGTAAACCAGGCGCCGCTTGCGTTGCTCGATGCGGATCCACAG
>JBLRWT010000633.1:0-1628 GCA_047921095.1 Wenzhouxiangella sp.
ACCAGGCGGTCGGAGGTTCGAATCCTTCCGGGCGCGCCAAACAAGAAAAACCCGCCTTCGTGGCGGGTTTTTTTTGTGCGCCCGGAAGGGTTCGAAGCTCCGACAACCCCCGTCCGGAGCCTCGGGGTTCGTACTCTATAATGTGGGCATGAAAAATCTGATACCCACTCTGATATTACTTGCCAGCAGTTTTGGTCTGCACGCAGAACTGCTGGTGCTGGATTCGCCGGCCGGTTCCGGCAGCCTGGCGCCCGCTTTGGTCGAACTGGATGACGGGCGCGCCGTGATGACCTGGCTGGAACGCAACGGCGACGGCCATGTGTTCCAGTCCGCCATTTTCAATGGTGAGAATTTCGGGCCTGCGTCTCCGATTGCATCGGGTCATGACTGGTTCGCCAACTGGGCCGATATGCCAGGGCTGTACGTGATGCCAGGTGGCGACTGGCTGGCGCACTGGCTGGTCAAGTCCGGTCCGGCGACCTATGCCTACGACGTGATCATGGCCGCTTCCAGTGATGAAGGTCGCACCTGGTCCGATCCATTCAGTCCGCATGATGACGGGACGCCAACCGAACATGGGTTTGTCAGCTACTTTCCGTGGAATGATGAGCTTGCCGGCGTAGTCTGGCTCGATGGGCGCGAAACGGGCGGCGGTCATGGCCACGCTGGCGGGCAAGGCCATCACGGCAACGGCGTGATGACTCTGAGGGCAGCGGCAATCAGCGCGGATGGAAACGTTTCGCGCGAGGCCTTGCTGGATGAGCGGGTTTGCGACTGTTGCCAGACCGCCTCGGCTGTGACCGACGCGGGGCCGGTCGTCATCTACCGGGGGCGCAGCGAGGATGAAATCAGGGATATCTGGATCGTTCGATGGCAGGACGGGCAGTGGACCGCGCCGGCCCTGGTGCATGCTGACGGTTGGCAGATCGGTGGCTGTCCGGTCAACGGTCCGGCGCTGCTGGCGCGCGGCAGAGAGGTCGTTGCCGCATGGTTCACGATGGCTGACTCAGAGCCGCGGGTTCAGGTCGCCAGGTCCGATGACGGCGGCAAGAACTTTTCCAACCCGATCACGCTGGGACAAGCGGCGGCCCTGGGTCGGGTGGATCTCGCCTGGTACCGAGAGGGCTACGTGGCATCCTGGCTCGAACAGGTGGGCCAGGCTGGCTCGCTGGAGTTGGCCGGCTTCGATGGAACCGGCAAGATCGCGTGGCAACGGAGCTTGACCTCGATGGAAACCGGCCGGGTCAGCGGTTTCCCGCGTCTGGCTGCCATTGACGGCGACTCGCTGCTGGTGACATGGACTGCGACCTCTCGAGGTGGTGTACCCGAGGTCCGAGTCGGGCTGATGCGGCTTGATGCGCCGTGAGTCGAACATTGACCCAGAGTGAGCGTGGCGCGCATCAGGGTCTCGCCTTCCCATAGCGCTCGCGACCTGCTCCTTTGCCGGTTTTTCCTTGACCAGACCGGGCGAAGCCCGTAACATTAACCGGCTAAAGTTCGGGGTGTAGCGCAGCCTGGTAGCGCAACTGCTTTGGGAGCAGTAGGTCGCAGGTTCAAATCCTGCCTCCCCGACCATAGTTTGCGACGCCTGACCGGTTGGCGCCAGCAGCTTTCGACGACGATGCGCC
>JBLRWT010000634.1:0-1620 GCA_047921095.1 Wenzhouxiangella sp.
GGCCGGTTCTTCGGAACCGGCCATTTTTTTATCCTTTGCCCGGTTAGCTTGCCCGCCGTTGCATCGATCCGGATCAGGTTTCCGGGTCCTGGCGCGGCGGGTCGGATGCCGGGCATTCCAGACCTGCCGGAATGGACAGGCGGGTGAGCTCGTAGCTTCCCTGGCCGAACTGCGGCAGAGCCGTGTCGTATTCGATATGCCCGCTTCTGCAGCCCAGACGCAGCCGGATGTCGCCCCAGGGCAGGATTTCCAGCTCCGTTGCATCGAATGCCGGGCCAAAACGCGGCCCGCGCGTTGCGATGGCGTCCTCGAACAGGATTTCATCACCCTGCAAGCGGCCCTGCGCCTGGATCCAGAACTGCTCACCGCGCTCGTCGTAGGTGAACCAGGTCAGCACGGCGCGGGTGTCCTCCAGCCATTGAAGGGTAAAGCCCTGGCCGTTGCGATTGGTCGGGAACCACGAGCCGGTCTGCATGGCGCGCCGATCGGAGATCGACTCGGTGCGCGGCTGGCAGTCGATGAGCATGGAACGGCTGAGCTTGATCAGCGGCAGCTCCATCTGTTCACCGAAGGCGTCGAAGCTGTAGCGGCCGCGATCGCAACCGGTGAATTCGAATGATGCGCTGCCGGCGACTTCCATGACCAGGTCGTCGGGGTCGAAGCCGGGGCCGAATACCGGCCCGGAGGTCACCATCAATTCCGGGAACTCGATGCGCAGTCCGTCGATTTGGCCTTCGCCCAAAAGCCAGCGCTGGTTGCCTTGTTCATCATAGGTAAACCAGTAGCCAATGGCCCGGCGGGCATCCAGGATCTCGATCTGCCAGCCCTCGCCGCTGCGCTCGGGGTCGAACCAGGCCGCGGTCTGGCCGGGTTGCATCAGGCGGTCGTCGGAAACTCGCAGCACGCCGATGTTGGTGCCCGACAGCCACATGCCGCCGGCCGCAGCCGGACTCAGTTTTGCGCCCTGGATCAGGCCCGGGGCGGGAATGCGGTCGACCAGCACCGGCTCGGCCGGATTCTGGATATCCAGCAGTGCCACGCCGTAGGAGTCGCCCACCCACAACCGCGGGCCGTCCAGCCCGACCGTTTCGATCAGCGCGCCTTCCGTGCCCGGCCAATGGCCCAGCAGCGCCGGCGCGGCACCCCCGGCCAGCTTGTATACGAACACGCCTTCGAACGAGCAGCCGACCGCAGCGATACCGTCCTGGACGGTCAGATGGGACGCGCTGCTGCACGGGCTGACCGAGTCGATGAATTCGGGAATGCCCTGGCTGTCGGGCCTGAATACCAGCAGTCCCGCTTCATTCCCCGACCGACCAAGGACATACAGAAATCCGTCTTGGTACAGAACCCGTGACGACCTGGTTGGGGAGGTTGTGCTGGTTACCACCGGGAGGTTGGGGTCGCTCAGATCGATGCTGATCAGTGCCGGTGGCGAGGCTCCCTCGGTAGAACTGACCGCCCAGGCCCGATTCCCGTGCACGGCCACCGAGGAGGCGAATTCGAACGGAACGAATGATACCGGTTCGGGCGGGCCGTCATCGATGCGGCGCATGACATGCACCCCTTGTGCCCAGTCGGCAATCAGCAGCAGGTCACCGTCGCCGGCCATGTGGAGGG
>JBLRWT010000635.1:0-1614 GCA_047921095.1 Wenzhouxiangella sp.
GATCGGCTCGCCGATCATGAGCTCGATTCGGCCGGGCCGAATACTGAAACCTCCCGGTGGCATGACCTGTCCCGAACCCCGGATAGCAATCGGCACCACCGGCCGACCGGCGTCGATGGCGACGCGAAAAACGCCGCTTTTGAACTCGCCCACCACCCCGTCCAGGCTGCGAGTTCCTTCAGGGAAGGCACACAGGCTGTGGCCCTGCTTGACCAGGGCTGTCGCTTGCTGAACCTGATCCCGTGCCAGGCGCGCATGACCTCGCTGGACCAGCACCATGCCCATTGCCCTGACGTACCAGCCCAGAAAGGGCATCCGTCCGAGTTCCGACTTGAGCAGAAAGCGCAGCGGTACGGGCAAGGCCAGGAACAGCGCGCAAATATCGATCATCGACTGATGATTGGCGACGAATACATGAGCCTGGTCGAAGTCGATATTTTCACGTCCGCGAACCTCGACTCGCGCCAGTGCGCCATGAACCAGTGCGGGCGCCCAGAACCAGGAGGCCATCTGCAGTGGAACTCTCTCACTCCCCGTCATCACTCGAACAATCAACGCAAGCGAGATCCCGATCATGGAGCCGAGCAGCGTGATCAGCAGTTGGACCGCGTTCAGCGGCAACCAGGCCAAATCGATGATTCGTTTCATGAACAAGAACGCACCAGGACAGGAGCACGGCGCAGCATTGGAATTGGCGTAGATCATAGCGGGACAGGCTCTCATTGACAAACCTGCGCGCGAAACTATCGTGGAAACCCGATCAGTGCACGGTTCTAATCTGTCGATTCCAATCTGCCAGAACAGGACGCGGAGAGAGCGCCTTCTCGGGCGTCGGATCAGGAGGGTGATTCATGGAGAGAACGCCGAATGGACCGGTCGCAACCTACCGTTGTCCGGCGTTGACCGCGGCCTGGAGGTTATACTTCAGCCTCCATCTGAAAAACCAAGATCGCAATGTCATTTCCCCAGCCGTTCTACCGTTGGCGCCCCCACCCCTGGCACGGGCTTGAAACCGGCCGCAAGCCACCGTTCAGCGTACGGGCCTACATCGAGATCACGCCGTACGACACGGTCAAGTACGAGATCGACAAGAAAACCGGTTACCTGCGAGTCGATCGCCCTCAACGCACCTCGTCTCAGCCACCGACGCTTTACGGCTTCATACCCCGCACCTATTGCGGTGACCGCGTCGGCGCACTGATGGCTGCGGCTCAGCGTGGCGACGGTGATCCGCTGGACATCTGTGTTTTCAGCGAACGACCCATATCCCGGAGTGAAGTGCTGTTGGATGTGCGCGTCATCGGTGGCCTGCAGATGCTCGACAACGACGAGGCCGACGACAAGATCGTGGCTGTCCTCGAAAACGACAGCCTGTGGGGCGAAGCCGAAGACATCAGCGAACTGCCACGCAACCTCATCGAACGCCTGCGCCACTACTTTCTGACCTACAAACTGCTCCCGGGTGAGCCGGGAAACGTGGCCATCGACAAAATCTATGGCAAGGACCATGCGCTCAAGGTGGTAGAAGCTTCGATCAAGGACTACGCTGACGAATTCGGCGATTGAAGCAGGCGGGGCACCAGAAACCCCGCTACAGGGGTTGACTGATACCCG
>JBLRWT010000636.1:0-1598 GCA_047921095.1 Wenzhouxiangella sp.
CATTCCGGCCCAGTGGCGATAGACCGCCTGGAACAGGGCCCGGGAAGTCTCGGCGCCGTACTCGGGCCGGGTCAGCAGCGTCAGCCAGCTCGGCAGGTAGGAGTACTGGATGGCGACGCTGGCCACATCGCCGCGGTGGAGGTATTCCACGCTGCCGATGCCGCCGGGATCCACCCAGCCGGTCCCGGTCGGCGTGACCACCACCAGGATCTCCCGGTCGAACGCCCCGACCCGGAGCATCTCGGCCAGCGCCAGGCCGGCACGCTCTTCGATGGTCTCGGCCGAGTTGAGCCCGACGTAGACCCGGATTGGCTCGGCGACCTCGCCTTCGAAAAAGGCTTCCAGCTCGGCGCGGTCCGGGGCACCGGAGACGAAGCGCCGCCCCTGGCGGCCGAGGTCGCGCCAATCGATCAGGGAGGCGGGGCTGCCGGCCAGATTCGGCGATTCCGGCCGGGCACGGTCTGGCTCCAACAGTGCGTCGAGCTGCTGGAAGGACACCTCGAAGGTGTTCAGCACCAGGCGGGTGGCCATGCCCTCGACCAGCAGCCAGAACACGATCACCGCTCCGGCGGTGCCCAGCACGATGGACACCCGCGGTGGCACGAAGCGGCCGAGCAGGCGCGACAGCCGGCGGGCGAGAAAGCGGAACAGTCGGGCGATCGCCACGATGACCAGGAACAGGGCGAACGCCAGCACGCCCACCGCAATCGGGCGCGCGCCGTCGACCGGTTCCAGGTCCATCACCAGCCGCACCGAGTTCTGCCACGCCGCGGCATTGGCCAGAAAGACGACCGCGATGCCGACGCTCGCCACCGCCAGCCCCAGCTTGATCCAGCGGCCCGGCCGCCGGGGCAGGTGCGGCAATTCCATGAAATCCCACAACCAGCGCACGAACACCCCGACCCCGTACCCGGCCGCCAGTGCCACCCCCGACAGTACTACCTGCAGCCCGAACGGACGCGGCACCAGGCTGGGCGTGAGCGAGATCGCGAACAGCAGCGTGCCGAGCAACAGCCCGGAGGCACAAAACGTCGACCATAATCGAAGGAGCGGGCGGGGGGTCACGGCTGCATCATTCGGGCACGGCACGCCTTGCGGGATCCCGAATTATCATAGCGATGCAACCCGGATCGTGTGGCATTGCGACCGGTCCATGGCAACGGACCAACGTCACGAACCAACGTGCGGACCAAGGACCAATGTGACCAACGAGTCTGACCCAACGGACGCCGAGAGGGGTTTCAGGCCTGACAGGGAGAAGACATGAAGCCGGTGGCAGGGGAAACGGGCCCGCGCATGTGCGTTCGGCGGCCCGCCAGGACCGGGCGAAATCCGGTCGTCTTATTGATGCTGGTCATACTGACCGTGGTCGCCTGCGGCGGAGCCACGGCCCCGGCCGAATCCAGCGGTGAGCAGCTCACCGGCAGCGTCGGTGTCAATTGCAACCTGTCCGAGCCGTTCTCCTTTTCCCCCGACCGACGCTGGCTGGCATTCGTGCCGCGCGTGGATCGTGACGCGGTCGTCGCCGTGCATCGGGGCAGCATCCGGGCTTGAAGGCACCGGTGAAATCGGGTAAAAGGACTGGTTTGACACGGGAG
>JBLRWT010000637.1:0-1593 GCA_047921095.1 Wenzhouxiangella sp.
GCTGTCGCGCCGCGACAAGCTACGGAAATGACGCCGCTCGCGGCTGGCATGCACCAGCAACGCCGCCAGGGCCACCAGCAGGATTCCCCCGCCGGCGACACCGTAGCCTTGCAACCGCCTTTTTTCCTTTCTTGACTGCTCCTTGAGTTCACGGAGCTGCGCCTGCTCGTGCAGCAGGTCGATTTCCTGTTCCTTGGCGCTCATGTCGAAGGCAACCTGCAGGTAGGCAAGGCGCCGGGCGCGGTCGCGGTCCAGGAATCGCTCTCTGGCATCGACTCTGGCCAATTGATGCGACAGGGCTGACTTGTAGTCGCCCCGTTGGGCGGCGATATCACCCAGCAGTTCATAAGTTTCGGCCAGGTGATCCCAGGCATCGCTTGCCCTGAACGTGCTGACCAGGTTCAGCAAAATCTCTTCAGCTTGTTCGCTGTCGTTTTGCCTGGTCAGGTACCGCGCCCACACCAGCCGGGTGACGGCCAGGCCGGCCTCATGGCCCGACTCTGTCAGGCGCCTCAGTGCCCGAGTGATCAACGGTTCGGCCCGATCGAGCCGGTTCATTTCGAGCATCAGAGTGGCGAGGCTGTACTCGATGGCGCCGGTGTAATGCAGGTTGCCTGCTTCCTCGCATGGCTCCAAGGCCATTCTGAAATAGGACTCGATGGCAACCGTGTCTGTGCCGGAAGCATAAGCCGAAGCGAGGCGTTGCCGGGCGATGCACTGCTCCCAGATCGAGCCGCTTCGACGAGCGTAGTCGACGGCGCTGTGCCCCAGGGCAATCGCCTGTTCATATTCGCCCACTTGCGCATGCATTTGACTGGCAATGCCAAGCAGGCCGGCAACCTGCACCGGGTCATCGACCTGAGGCCTCAGCTCCAGTGCCATCTGCAAATAAGCGAAACCCAGTTCGTACTGCCGGGCCATGGTTGCCAGGGTGGCACTGAGCCATAGGGCGTTCAGACGTTGCGGCGGCTCCAGGTGGCTGTCGAGCAATTCTTCGAGCAGCATCAGGCCCTCATCGATCTCCCCGGCCAATGACAGGTTGGTCGCCAGTTCCAGCGAATGACGATCTTGCTGTATGCGGGTTGCCTGGCCGAGTTGAGGGCTGAGCGCATCAAGTGCGTCCCGCGCACGTTGCCAGTGCCCGGAAAAGTTCAGTTGCGCCGCCTCGGCGAGTTGATCATCCAGAAATTCGCCAGCAACCGGCATTGAGGCCAACGAAAAAACAAGTGCGAGAGTCAGCCCCGCTGTCTGGCCGGGGTACGCGCTCACAGCGCCGTGGTCACAGGGCCGACGCCTGTTCCATGGCGGCGATCCGCGCGATTGTTGGTAATCGTCATGACGGCCCTCCCCTTGATTTAGGAATGGCTGCTTTGGGCCAACACGTCTACAACCCCTTGTCATCGACAGCCCCGCAGCCTCACCCTATTGTAACCATAATTGGCCGCCTTATAAAAACGCTGGGAAAAATGGGTCCTCGGCGTGTCCCGGGATGTGGGTGCTATCGACTCGCCACCAGGCAGCAGCGGTTCCCGACCTGACAATTGACGCCATTCAGAAACTGTCAACTGGCAATGCCATGTGGTATCGTGGGCT